>CAJATB010000065.1 GCA_903944755.1 uncultured Bacteroidota bacterium | reverse complement strand
ATTTCATTTTAAAGCATTTAAAAAGTAAATAAAAAAAGGTAACCTACCCAGGAAACTTTTCCTGCCAAGCCAACATACCACCAGTTACGTTAACCACATTCTTAAAACCATAAGGCTCTAACATAAGGCAAGCCTGCCCACTTCGGTTGCCGCTTCTGCAGTATATATAAACTAATTCATCCTTTAAGTGCTCAATTTCGTCTAACTGAAGGGATTGTACTAAACCAAGTGGCATTAATTGACCACCAATGTTAAATGCAGCATGTTCATGAGGTTCACGCACATCTAATAAATTTAATTGCTCCCCTGCATCTATTTTTGCTTTTAATGCTTCTACTGTAATTGTTTGCATAACCTGTATTTAATGTGTTATAAATTTAATTAACTGAATCACGTTTTGTAATCACTGGCGCAACTTTGTCTATTACTATATCAATAGCCCCACCCTGCATTGCGGTATTCTTTTTAGGCATCCCTAAAGAATCTAATTCACTTGAATAAGGGCTTGGACTTTGACTAACCACAAAAGCAGTCGCCGTGTCCTGTATACTTGTATTTGAACTAATTACTCCCATTGACATTCTCATGCTAGCCAACTTCGCCTTTGCCATATTAACAGTCATCCCTACTAAATCAGGCACTTCAAAAACCATTGATACCCCACCATCGCCCACTTGAAAATCAATAACAGTTCCGGATGATATTTTAGCACCTGGGGCAACAGGTTGCCCATTTACTAATTGGTCAATAATAACATTTTTGTTTCTATCCGATACCATACTTATACTTCCCATTCTTAACCCTAATACTTTTAAATAAGTTTCCGCACTTTTAAGGGAGAAGCCAACTAAGTTTGGCATATCCACCTGAGGTGCAACAATTCTATTAATAGTTAAGTATACAGTTCTGCCTTTTTTCACAATCTCGTCCCCTTCTGGAGTTTGTCTTAATACCCCATTACGTGCTAAAGTATCTACATAAATGGAATCCTGTAATACTACATCAAAACCAAGTGCTATTAAATTTTTTTGAGCAGCTACAACATCAAGGCCAACCACACTTGGGACTTTTTCAGTCTTACCATTACCTGTTATCCAACCTAAGGAAAAGAAAAATAATACTATTAAAAACACTACGGCACCAATACCTACTAAGATATTCATCCAAAGGGGCTTTTTTAATAATTTATCGATTGCTTCCACTTTTGACAATTTTAGTTTTTGTGAGAAATTGAAAATTCATATAAAGTATCTTCAATAATTGCTCCATAAAAATCGGTTAAGGTCCAACCTAATGCGCGCACCTGCTGCGGAATGACACTCGCCTCGCTTTGTCCTGGCACCGTATTCACCTCTAACATATATGGCTTCCCCGCTGTTTCATCATAAATAAAATCTACCCTTACTACTCCTCTGCAATTTAAGGTTGCATATACTTTCTTTGCTGCATCTGTTAATGCTTGCTGCATTTCTTCAGAAAGCACAGCCGGTGTTATTTCTTCACTTTTCCCTTGGTACTTTGCTTCAAAATCAAAAAATTCATTCTCCGTTTTTATTTCAGTAATAGGCAATACTGTAGTTATCCCCTTTGATTTAAAAACACCTATTGTAAACTCTCTTCCACTAATAAATTCTTCGACTAGTACCTGCGTGTCTTCGTTAAATGCTTTTTCAAGTGCTGGTGTTAATTCTTCCTTTGTGTTTACTTTACTAATCCCTAAACTACTACCCCCATTATTAGGTTTAACAAATACAGGTAATTTTAATTGTGCTAAAATTGTTTCTGAACTCGTTGGTATTTCCTTAAATAAATGCAGAGACTTTGCAACACCTACACCACCGAACCCTGCAACAGCAACAGTAAACCTTTTATTAAAAGTCAATGCCGAGGTTGCCGTATCACAACTTGTGTAAGGCATGCCTATTAAATCAAAATAGCCTTGCATTTTCCCATCTTCTCCCGGTGTACCATGTATGCACATTAAAGCGACATCAAAATTAATTTTCACTCCCCCTTCTTCAATACTAAAGTCGGCCTTATTAACAGCAACTTCCTCCCCAACAATATTTTCATACCACCAACCGGTTGGATGTATATCAATTAAGTAAACGTCGTACTTATTCTTGTCTAACTCACCCAATACAGTCTTGGCGCTTTTGTAGCTAATTTGCGCTTCTGAACTTAACCCTCCAGTTACTAATGCCACCTTTTTTTTCATCGAGTATAATTTTTACAATTATAATAATAGAATTAATAATTAATGCTCCTAAATATAGGACTTTATAAAAAAGAATATCTTTCAATATAGTTAAAATAAAAAAAGGGAAATAAATTTCCCTTTTTTTATTTCTTTAAACGCAAACTAAGCGTGCAATTTTTCCTTCTTAGCTAACAAAACGTCTACCGTTTCTTGGTATAAGTCATCATGTACGCAACAGTCCACTGGACATACTGCAGCACATTGTGGCTCCTCATGGAAACCTTGACATTCTGTACATTTGTTTGGTGTAATATAGTAGGTGTCACTTGCTACTGGCGCAAGTCTTTGAGCTGCGTCAACTGATGTGCCATCTAATAAAGTGAACGCTCCTTTTACTGTTGTACCGTCGGCCATTGCCCATTCAACACCACCTTCGTAGATAGCGTTATTAGGACATTCTGGTTCACAAGCTCCACAGTTAATACATTCATCGGTGATTTTAAGTGCCATAAAAATAATTTAAAAATTAGTGACGTACTTTTGCCTTACAAAGATATAGTACCCACATGAACATACAAGCAAGAATTAATCATTTTTTTACCCTTGGATCAACCTATTTAGCCCCTGAAAACCTTGTATTTCAAGAAGTAAAATGGAAGGCAAATAATCAAAACTCTTGGTTTTTACCCGAATTCATTGACGAATCGGTGAACCAGATTCGCACCCAATTCTTGCAAACAGAAGCGCTAACTGAATGGGCAAGCTTATATCCTTCCCTTTCTAACACCCTAACAGGAAAAAAGGTAGGCATAGTTATGGCTGGGAATATACCAATGGTAGGCTTTCATGACTTACTTAGCACCCTTTTAGCAGGCCATACTGCTGTGGTAAAATTGTCTAGTAAAGACACCGTTTTAATGGAATACGTGATTCATTCCCTACAAGCCATTGATCCGGCTTTCAAGGAACTAATTATTCAACAAGAACAACTTAAAAATTGTGACGCTTATATTGCCACTGGCAGCAATAATACAGGATTGTTCTTTGAACAATACTTTGGCAAGTATCCTAACATTATTCGTAAGAACAAGACCTCTGTTGCCGTCCTTGATGGTGAGGAAACCGAGGCGGAACTAGCCTTGCTTGCCGACGACATGATGCTTTATTTTGGAATGGGATGCAGGAATGTGACACAGGTATGGGTACCCACTGGATATGATTTTATTCCATTGTTGGCTGCACTAAAAAAATATACTTACTTAGCCGACCTTCATAAGTTTAAACACAACTACGACTACCAGTTGGCTTTACTACTAATGAACCGACAATTTTACATGGATGCAGGTGGTATTTTAATGAGTGAGAACGCTTCTCCTTTTGCAGCAATTTCTCAAATTCATTACCAATTTTATGATGATCAAAAACCTGTTGTAATGAATGCCACGGATGTACAATGTGTTGTTGGGGACAATGGTTTGCCCTTTGGAAGCCTTCAAAAACCAACGCTAAGCCAATATGCCGACGGAGTGGATACCCTATCCTTCCTTGCTGCTTTATAAGGTTTAATTTCTATGACTAACCAGACCTAAATCTATAATTCGACGAATTTTTTCGTAAATATTTTGTTAAACCACGAATTTGATTTTGTGACATAATTACAGCTTTGTTACTTTGCAGTACCATTGGTATATCTTTTGTATTTTCAAAACCAAACCATACCTAAAAATTAACTGATATGAACTTGAATTTTAAAAATGTGCTAGCAATAATTAGTATTAGTGTTTTTACATCCATTATGAGTGTTTGGGGATATAGTAAACTCACAAACACGACTAGTTCTTTTGATAACGATGGTAAGTTGCCTTCCAATTATGCCAACTTTTTTAACGGGAATGCGCCTTCGGCAACGGTAGATTTCACCCCAGCTGCAAATACGGCTTCCCCTGCGGTTGTTCATATTAAAACCAAAACAAACGCAAAACGTGTCGAGAACAATAATCAACCAAGACAAAGAAATCCATTTTTTGACTTTTTTGGAGACGAAGATTTTGGCGACATTTTTGGTGGACCTAGAATTATCCCTGAACAAAAAGCAAGTGGCAGTGGTGTTTTAATTACGGCCGATGGATATATTGTAACCAATAACCACGTAGTAAAAGGAGCCGATGAAATTAATGTTACCCTAACGAATAAAAAAATATACAAAGCAAAAGTAATAGGCACGGATGCAAGCAGTGATATTGCTGTAATTAAAATAGAAGCGGCTGGATTACCTTACCTAGTATAT
Organism: uncultured Bacteroidota bacterium; assembly: GCA_903944755.1. Lineage (GTDB taxonomy): Bacteria > Bacteroidota > Bacteroidia > Chitinophagales > Chitinophagaceae > Sediminibacterium. The sequence goes on along the minus strand of CAJATB010000065.1, from coordinate 2,021 downwards.
GGTAATAGTGATGAAATAAAATTAGGGCAATGGGTACTTGCTATTGGCTACCCGTTGAATTTAGATGTTACCATTACAGCTGGGATTATAAGTGCAAAAAATCGTTCAATTGATATTAACTCAAGACAAAGCGACCGCCCAGTAGAATCGTTCTTACAAACGGATGCTGCTGTTAACCAAGGTAATAGCGGTGGAGCATTGGTGAATACGAGTGGTGAACTAATTGGTATAAACTCGGCAATTGCCTCGCCTACTGGCTCTTACGCAGGATACTCGTATGCGATACCTGTAAATATTGTGAAGAAAGTAGTTACCGACCTTGTAAAATTCGGAACAGTCCAACGTGCTTACTTAGGAATTAGTTACGCGAAAGAAGGGTTGACTGAAGAAGATATTAAAAAATTAGAAACCGACTTAAATACAAAATATAAGGATGGCGATGGATTGTTAATTACAGATGTACTTGAAGGTGGCGCTGCTAAAGCTGGCGGTATAAAAGCAGGTGATATACTTGTAAAAATTAATGGCGTTGCAATTAAAACATCCCCTGAATTACAAGAGCAAGTTTCTAGGTATAAGCCCGGTGATAAAATAACAATTGTAGTTAAACGCGGAAATAAGGAATTGCCTATTCCTGTTGTTATGAAAGCAAAATTGGGTGTTACCGATTTAGCGAAAAGCAGTAAAGTAGGTGAAAAACTAGGGGGCAAATTAGAAACAGTTGACAAAGCCATTGCCGAAAAGTATGATTTAGACGGTGGTGTTGTTGTAAAAGAATTAGGTGCCGGAATTTTAAGTAAAAGTAAAATTGAAAAAGGATTCGTAATCACCCATTTAAATGAGAAGCCTGTAAAAAATGTAGAAGAATTTTACGAAGCATTGAAACAAGTATCAACTAATTCAGTGAAATTATCCGGAATATATCCTGGCTACTTTGGCAACTATGCGTTCATTTTGAATTTGAATGAATAAGATAGCTGAAAGAAAAATTTACTAAAAATGCTCCCAAACTTGGGAGCATTTTTAGTTTATCTATAATTAAATTCTTGTTAATTGAATTTTGTTAGTTCATGGTTTGTTTTAACTATGGCATTATTTAGTTTTCATTTTTTGCCAAATAGCATCCTTTTCTTCGAGGCTCAAAACCGCCAGATCTAACCCATTTTCTTTTGCATATACTTCCATTAATTCAAAGCGGTGCTTAAATTTCTTATTGGTTTTTTCTAAGGCAGTTTCTGGATCAATTTTTAAAAAGCGTGCATAGTTTATTAAACTAAAAAGTACATCTCCAAACTCGTCCTCCATTTTGGCACTATCATTAGCTGCAACTTCTACTTGCAACTCCTCTAATTCTTCATTCACTTTGTCCCATACTTGTTCCTTGAATTCCCACTCAAATCCTACTTGTTTTACTTTCTCCTGTATGCGTAATGCTTTTACCATGGCAGGTAAACTATTAGGCACGCCACTTAGTAAAGACGTTCTGCCTTCTTTCATTTTAAGTTGCTCCCAATTCTTCTTTACATCTTCCTCGGTTTCTACTTTAACGTCTCCATAAATATGTGGGTGACGATCAACTAATTTTTTTGAAATTCCTGCAATCACTTCTTCTAAGGTAAATGCATTTTTTTCGGCTCCTATTTTTGCATAAAACAAGACATGCAATAAAATATCCCCTAGTTCCTCCTTAATCCCTTTCCAGTCTTCTTCAATAATAGCATCGGCAAGTTCATACAATTCCTCAATGGTATTACTGCGTAAAGTGTGAATAGTTTGCTTCCTATCCCAAGGGCATTGTTCCCTTAAAGTATCCATTATTTCAACTAATCCTAAAAACTTTTCTGATAAATTTTCTTTGTTCATTATTATGTAGCTGCCTTTTGAAGTAATGTTATTTCTGGTTGCTAAGTTAGCCATGTGATTTGGACAAAAAAAATCCCTCCCGATATTATCGAGAGGGATTGTGCCCCAGGCGGGAATCGAACCCGCACGGGCGTTGCGGCCCACAGGATTTTCTTACT
>CAJATB010000064.1 GCA_903944755.1 uncultured Bacteroidota bacterium | reverse complement strand
GGAAAATAAATTAAAATACTACAAGCTGGGAGTTGACATGTTGGAAAAATCTAATATGTATACAGAAGAATTAAAGTGGTACACAGATTATTCAGCTTTAAGAGGCCTAAAAGACGAAGTGTACTATTATAAAATGTCTAGCATAGCTGTCAACGCCAAAGAGGGCAATACAGCAATGACTGTAGCTAAAGAATATATTGCTGCATTCCCTGAAAAACCACAAGGGTATACATTGTATGTTAAAGGAGCCAAACTTTTAGATACTGCAAATAATTTGGGAATATTATTCGAGGCTATTTCCATTCAAAATCAGTTTTTGTTGAAAGATGCTGCTAAGTATAAGCAGAATTTGGTGAACAATTTCTACACTATGATGGCTTATTACAATGAAACTAAAGACTTCGGAAATGCAATTGCAATGTGTGATAAGGTATTGGAATTAATCCCTGCGGATGTACAAACAACCAAAATAAAGGAGTCCTTAACTAAGAATTGGGAAATTATAAAAAAAATGCCGGGTGGTGGTCAAAAACCAGCGGTTCCTGAAACTAAAAAAGACTAGTTGATATCATAGATACACAATGAGTGAAATCATTTAAAAAAACTCCCCATTTATGGGGAGTTTTTTGTGTTATGAAGGATGCTTTGCGTATTTTTGCGGCACCTAAAACACTTGTATGAATTCGTTATTGTTTTTGATGTCTACTAACGAGGCAAACAGCGCTGTAAATTATTTGCCAATTGCCCTGCAAATACTATTTGCGGGAGGCTTTGTGGCTTTCATGATATTGGTTTCTAGTTTGGTAGGACCGAAACGAAAAACCGAAGACAAATTAGCTACTTTTACAAGTGGAATTGAATCACATGGAGATGCTAGGTCGCCAATGGCGATTAAGTATTTTTTAGTAGCAATTTTATTTGTTTTGTTTGACGTAGAGGTGATTTTCTTTTATCCCTATGCTGTTAATTTTAAAAGTCTAGGATGGAATGGGTTTTTTGAAGTAGTCATGTTTGTAGCTTTTTTCTTGGTTGGGTTTATTTATATTATCAAGAAAGGTGCACTCAAGTGGGAAGATTAATTATTAAAATAAATTAATGCATAAATTATGCGACCAGTAAGATTTAATATTCATCCAAAAGAAGCTGAAATTAGTGATGCAATTTCAATGGGTATTGCACCAGATGGTATACCTGGTGATGGCTTCTTTGCAACACAATTAAGTTCAGTTGTTGGCTTGGCTCGAAAAAATTCTTTATGGCCACTTCCTTTTGCAACTTCATGTTGTGGAATTGAATTTATGGCGACAATGGCTTCGCATTATGACTTAGCACGTTTCGGTTCGGAGCGTGTTGGATTTTCTCCTCGTCAGTGTGATTTATTAATGGTAATGGGAACCATAGCAAAAAAAATGGCACCTGTTTTAAGACAGGTTTATATACAAATGGCTGAACCTAGATGGGTGATTGCTGTTGGTGCATGTGCTTCAAGTGGTGGTATTTTTGACACCTACAGTGTGTTACAAGGAATTGATCAGGTGATACCAGTTGATGTTTACGTACCGGGTTGCCCTCCTCGCCCTGAAGCAATCATAGATGGTTTTATGAAAGTGCAAGATTTAGTTGGGCAGGAAAGTATCCGCAGAAGAAATAGTGAAAAGTACAAAGCATTATTAAACAGTTACGGCATCCAATAAAGGGCGTTAAAATTCATATAATATGGCGTTAACAAACGAGTTTATTCAAGCACAATTGGTTGCAAAATTTGGTGATCAGGTTACTGCCTTTTCTACCTCTTACGGCATACTATCATTTGAATCTCCTAAGGAGGTGAATTTGAAAGTACTTCAATTTTTATACGACGAACCAAGTTTAGGTTTTACGTTTTTAACTGATTTATGCGGTGTAAATTATCCAGATAATATTGGCGGTGAATTAGTGGTGGTTTATCATTTACATAATTTCACTGAAAATGTACGTTTACGTTTTTCGGTAGCAACTTCAATTGCACAACCTGATGTATTTACTGCAAGTAAATTATTTGAAAGTGCTAACTGGATGGAGCGTGAGACATTTGATTTTTACGGAATAAATTTTGTTGGGCATTCCAATTTAAAACGCATTTTAAATGTAGACGAGATGGATTACTTCCCATTAAGGAAGGAATATCCTTTAGAGGATCAAACAAGAATTGACAAGGACGATGAAATGTTTGGAAGAGGATAATTTCTTTACCATTCGATAAAAAAAGTTAAAGCAAAGCGCAATAAATTATAATGGAAGCAAATCATAATATAATATTACCAGAAGGTTCAATTGAAAAACAGACCACTACTTTAAACTTTGGTCCAACACACCCTGCTACGCACGGCGTGTTTCAGAACATAATGGAGGTGGACGGAGAGCGTGTCGTTTCTACAGTGCAAACTGTCGGATACATTCATCGTGCTTTTGAGAAGCTAGCTGAACGACGTCCTTTATATCAAATAACACCTATCACTGACCGATTGAATTATTGTAGCAGTCCAATTAATAATATGGGCTGGCATTTGACTTGCGAAAAGTTTTTAAATATACAAACACCTAAACGTGTCGATTATTTACGTGTAATTATAATGGAGCTTTCCCGTATATCAGACCATTTAATTTGTAATTCCATTGTGGGCGTTGATACGGGTGCTTATACTGGGTTTTTATACGTAATGCAATACAGAGAATTAATTTATGAAATATATGAAGAAGTATGTGGGTCCCGCCTTACTACTAATATTGGGCGTATTGGCGGTTTTGAAAGGAATTTCACAAATGCGGCTTTTACGAAACTCGAAAAATTCTTAAACGAATACCCAAAAACTTTACGTGAGTTTGAAAGCTTGTTTACGCGTAACCGAATTTTCATGGACCGAACACAAGGTACCGGAGGAATAAGTGCTGAACGTGCAATGAATTACGGATTTACGGGTCCTAATTTGCGCGCAGCAGGAGTGGATTATGATGTGCGTGTGCAACAACCTTATAGTAGCTATGAGGATTTTGAATTTACAGTTCCTGTAGGCACTACAGGTGACAATTACGATCGCTACTTAGTGCGTAATGCGGAAATGTGGGAGAGTATTTCTATCATTAGGCAAGCTTATGAAAAAGTACAATCCTTCAAGGGCACTGACGCCGATGTTTATCACGCCGATGTTCCGGAATATTATCTTCCTAAGAAAGAAGATGTATATACTAAAATGGAAGCATTGATATGGCATTTTAAAATTATCATGGGCGAAATTGATTTACCAAAAGGGCAAATATATAATGCAGTAGAAGGGGGAAATGGAGAATTAGGGTTTTATTTAATTAGCGATGGAGGAAGAACACCATTTCGCTTACACTTCCGTCGACCAAGCTTTATTTATTACCAAGCCTATCCAGAATTAATTAAAGGAGGGATGATAAGTGATGCGGTAGTGACAATGAGTAGTTTGAATTTAATTGCCGGAGAATTAGACGCTTAAGCGCAAAAAGGAATTGATTTAAAATTAGCAATATGCTTTGCGTGCAAAGCATAGAAAAAAAGAGGTTTTATATGAGTATTCAATTTAATGAACAACAAATGACCGAGTGTAAACGCTTGGTTGCACGTTATCCTGAAGGGAAACAGAAAAGTGCATTATTGCCAGTTTTGCATTTAGCACAAGAAAGCTTTGACGGTTGGCTATCAACGGAGACAATGGATTACGTGGCAAGTGTATTAAGTATTGAACCAATTGAAGTATACGAGGTGGCGAGTTTTTACAGCATGTATAATTTAAAGCCTGTAGGGCAATTTGTTTTTGAAGTATGCCAAACTGGTCCTTGTATGATTAGTGGTTCAGACAATATCATAACATATATTCAGCAGCAGTTGGATATTAAGCCGGGAGAAACAACTAAGGACGGCATTTTTACTTTAAAATTAGTAGAGTGCTTAGGTGCATGTGGTTATGCACCAATGATGCAAGTGGGAAAGATTTATAAGGAACATTTGACTAAAGAAAAAGTAGATGCTATAATTACGGAATACCGTTCACAAGCAGCAGCAAAAAATTAATAAAGACCGGAATTAAAAATATTAAAATGGGCGTAAAATTATTATTGGATAAAGCACATGTTCCTGGGATTAGAACTTATGACGTTTACCGTCGTGAGGGGGGTTACCGTTCGGTAGAAAAAGCTTTAAAGGAAATGAATCCCGAATCCATTGTTGAGGAAGTGAAGAAAAGTGGATTAAGAGGAAGAGGGGGAGCAGGTTTTCCAGCAGGCATGAAATGGAGTTTTATTGCAAAGCCCGAAGGTGTGCCACGTCACTTAGTTTGCAATGCGGACGAAAGTGAACCTGGAACTTTTAAGGATCGTTACTTAATGGAATTTTTGCCACACTTATTATTAGAAGGATTAATTGTATCCAGTTTTGCGTTGGGTTCAAACGACACTTATATTTATATCAGAGGGGAGTATGCTTGGATTACGGATATATTAGAAGAAGCCATTAAAGAAGCTCATGCGAATGGCTGGTTAGGTAAAAATATTTTAGGCACCGGCTTTGACTGTGCTATTCATGTACAACGTGGCGCGGGTGCTTATATCTGTGGCGAGGAAACTGCATTAATTGAATCATTAGAAGGAAATAGAGGTAATCCTAGAATTAAACCTCCATTTCCTGCCATTCAGGGTGTATGGCAAAGGCCAACGGTAGTAAATAATGTAGAAACATTGGCATCCATTGGGCCTATTATAAATATGGGCGGCGATGAGTATGCTAAAATTGGCGTGGGACGTTCCACAGGTACCAAATTAATTTCAGCTTGTGGTAATATTAACAAGCCCGGGGTATATGAAATTGATATGACTATATCTGTAGAAGATTTTATTTATAGTGATGAATTTTGTGGAGGCATTGCAAATGGCAAGAAATTAAAAGCTTGTATTCCGGGCGGATCATCTGTTCCAATCTTGCCAGCCAATTTATTATTAAAAACAGCAAAAGGCGAAACACGTTATATGAACTATGAAAGTTTAAGCGATGGCGGTTTTGCAACTGGTTCTATGATGGGATCGGGCGGTTTTATTGTTTTAGACGAAGACCAGTGCATTGTTAAAAACACTTATACCCTAGCGCGTTTTTATCGTCATGAAAGTTGTGGCCAATGTTCACCTTGTCGTGAAGGAACCGGTTGGATGGAAAAAATATTACAAAAAATTGAAACAGGAAAAGGTTCAATGAGTGATATTGATTTATTATGGGATATACAAAGAAAAATTGAGGGGAATACCATATGTCCATTAGGAGACGCGGCTGCATGGCCTGTGGCTGCTGCAATTCGTCACTTCCGTGATGAATTTGAATGGCATATTAATAATCCTGATTTATCACAAACAAGCAATTTCGGTTTACAACACTATGCAGATCCAATTCATGTACCTGCATAACATAGAAAGATAAACTATGAGCGAACAAATATTATTTAAAGTAACTATCGACAACATCACTATTGAAGTGCCAGCAGGTACAACAATTTTGCAAGCTGCTCGAAAAATTGGCGGAACCGTTGCGCCCCCTGCAATGTGTTATTATAGCAAATTGCAAGGTAGCGGTGGAAAATGTCGTACCTGTTTAGTAGAGGTTGCGAAAGGTTCCGAAAAGGATCCTCGCCCAATGCCTAAATTAGTAGCGTCTTGTAGAACGACAGTGATGGATGGCATGGAAGTGAAAAATATTACAAGTGATAAAGTAATTGATGCAAGAGCAGGTGTGGTAGAATTTTTATTACTAAATCATCCTTTAGATTGTCCGATTTGCGATCAAGCAGGAGAGTGTCACTTGCAAGATTTGAGTTTTGAGCATGGGAAATCAGAAACAAGGTATGAGTTCCAAAGAAGAACTTTTAAGAAACATGATTTAGGTAAAAATATACAATTGCATATGACACGTTGTATACTTTGTTACCGTTGTGTATTCACTGCGGACCAATTAACAAATAAGCGTGTACACGGTATTTTGGACAGAGGGGATCACGCTGAAATTGCAACACATATTGAAAAAAGTTTAGACAATGAATTTATAGGTAACGTGATTGATGTATGTCCGGTTGGCGCATTGACAGATAAAACATTCCGATTTAAAAATCGTGTTTGGTTTTTAAAACCAATGGATGCGCATCGTGATTGTCCAACTTGTTCGGGACGTGTTACTTTATGGAATAGAGGAGATGAAGTTTACCGTGTAACAGCACGTAAGGACGAATGGGGAGAAATTGAAGATACGCCAGATGGCAAGCCAGGATGGATTTGTAATACTTGTCGTTTTGACAAAAAAGAAACAAGTGACTGGGTAATAGAAGGGCCTCGTGCTATTAGCAGACAATCGGTTATTGCGCAAGGGCATTATGCTGGAAATGTAGGGATGACTAAACCAACTGAAACATTTAAAGCTGTTAATGGTGGAAGAACGCCTCATTTGTTACTTGATATTCATGACGAAAGTGAAGTGAATCAGTCGCAAATACATTTAGGCAAAATTCACGGACCTGCTCATGGTGATACTTTTAATAATAAAATTGAAAACGCCTAATATAAAAATAGCATGACAATTCTTTCCTTTGATTGGGCCTTTATCATAGAAAAATTAATAATGATAGCCATTATTGTTTTTGCTAGTTTAGGCATTGCACTCTATACCACTTTTGGAGAACGCAAGGTAGCCGCTATTTTACAAGACCGTCCGGGACCGAGTCGAGCTGGCCCATTTGGTTTATTACAACCCTTAGCAGATGGTTTAAAATTAATTACTAAAGAAGAAATTATACCTAGTCACGCCGATAAATGGTTATTTATTCTTGGACCGGGTTTAGCGATGACGGCTAGTTTACTTACTTGCGCAGTAATACCATGGGGTACTGCCATACATGTGTTTGGAAGAACTGTTGAATTACAAATTGCCGACATCAATATTGGAATCCTTTATGTTTTTGCAGTAGTAAGCATGGGAGTATATGGTATTATGATTGGGGGCTGGGCATCCAATAATAAATTCTCCTTATTGTCGGCATTAAGGGCGGCTTCACAAGCTATTAGCTATGAGCTTGCAATGGGATTAGCATTAATTGGATTGTTGATGACTACGGGTTCTTTAAGTTTAAAGACAATTGTGGAAGCACAAGTGGCAGGTAATTGGTGGAATGTGGTTTATCAACCTTTAGGATTTTTAATATTCTTCATTTGTGCAATGGCAGAATGTAACAGGACACCATTCGATTTACCAGAAGCAGAGAATGAATTGAACTTTGGATACCATCAGGAATATTCTTCTATGAAATTAGGGTTCTACTTATTTGCTGAATACATAAACATGATTATGAGTAGTGCTATTATGGCATCTATGTATTTTGGCGGTTACGATTTGCCTTTCTTTGATGAAAGCACAGTGGCTCCAAATATTGCTGCAATGATTGGCGTGGGCACTTTGCTAATAAAAATCGTTTTATTTATATTCTTATTCATGTGGATTCGTTGGACCATTCCTCGTTTCAGATATGATCAATTAATGAGCTTAGGTTGGAAAACAATGATACCATTGGCCTTATTTAATATGTTATTAACAGGGGCAATTATTTTGGCTAAATTATAATTTTTAAAAAATAGTATTTAATATAACATGCAACCATTAACCAATAAAGCACAAGCAGTCAGTCGAAAACCTATGACGTTTTTGGAACGCTTGTATTTGATTAATATTATCAAGGGCATGATGATTACATTTAGTCACATGTTCAAAAAGCAGCCTACTATTCATTACCCCGAGCAAAAACGTGAGTTTAGTCCTGTATTCAGGGGCCTTCACGTTTTAAATAGAGACGAGGAAGGACGTGAAAAATGTACTGCTTGTGGATTATGTGCAGTGGCTTGCCCTGCTGAAGCTATCACGATGGAAGCAGCAGAAAGAATGGAAGGAGAGGAAAATTTATACAAGGAAGAAAAATATGCAGCCAAATATGAGATTAATATGCTGCGTTGTATTTTTTGCGGATTATGTGAAGAAGCTTGTCCAAAGGATGCTATTTATTTAAGTGAAACTTTTGCGCCGGCTAACTATACGCGCAAGGGCTTTATATATGGGAAAGAAGATTTATTAATTCCTAATCCAAAAACTGAAGCGTCCGCTTTAGCAATGGCAAAAGGAGTAGAAGCATAATTAATTATGAGTACATTAGAAATTTTATTTTACGCATTATCTGCATTTGTAATAATTAGTGCTATAATGGTGCTTGTGAGCAAGAACCCAATCCATAGTGTACTATGGTTGATATTAGTATTCTTTGCAATTTCTGGACATTATATTTTATTGAATGCGCAATTTTTGGCAATTGTAAATATCATAGTTTACGCAGGGGCAATTATGGTATTATTCTTATTTGTGATTATGCTAATGAATGTTAAACAAGAAAATGAATTTAAAAAACATTTACTAGTTAAGTTTATTGGTGTGTTATCGGGAGGTAGTTTTTTAGTATTACTAGTGGCATTGGTAAAACAAACAGTTCAACTACAAGGGCAAAAAGTATTATTAAAAGAAGGCAATATTGGTTTAATACATCCATTAGGTAAAGCATTGTTTACGGACTATGTAGTGCCTTTTGAAATTAGCAGTGTATTGTTTTTGAGTGCAATGGTTGGAGCAGTAATTATTGGAAAAAAATAAATTTATTAGGTATGCCTATTCAGTATTATATCTATTTGTGTTTAGCGCTTTTTAGCATTGGAGTGATTGGCGTATTAACACGTCGAAACGCTATTATTGTATTTATGTGTATCGAGCTTATGCTTAATGCAGTAAACTTATTATTGGTTGCATTTTCTAAAATGTTCCATGGTGCAGCATTGCAAGTAACTCCGGGTACTACCGCCGGAATAGATGCACAAATATTTGTATTTTTTATTATGGTAGTAGCTGCTGCTGAAGTTAGCGTTGGCTTGGCAATAATTGTAATGATGTTCCGTAATACACATTCGGTAGACATCAATTTCTTAAATAGATTAAAGAATTAATTCAGTTCGCATGAAAGTAATAATAGGTTTAATAGTACTTTGGCCATTAGTTGGATTTTTATTCAATGGACTAGGCCGTAATATTTGGAGCAAAAAAATGGTTGCAACTCAGGCAACAATGTACATATTCGCCTCCTTCGTTTTTAGCTTAATCGCTTTTTGGAATTTACAGGAACATGGCGCAATGACTGTTCATTATTTTGATTTTATCAATACTAGTAAGTTTAAAATACCATTTGACTTAAAGGTGGATGCCTTGTCTTCTTTGTTCTTATTGGTAATTACGGGTGTAGGTACTTTGATTCATTTATATTCTACGGCTTATATGAAGGACGAGGAAGCTCCTCATTACGCCCGTTATTTTGCCTATTTAAATTTATTTATTTTCTCTATGTTGCTTTTAGTACTGGGGGATAATTATGTAATTATGTTCATTGGTTGGGAAGGAGTAGGCTTGTGTTCGTATTTATTAATTGGCTATTG
>CAJATB010000063.1 GCA_903944755.1 uncultured Bacteroidota bacterium | reverse complement strand
TACACTATCTGCCCTGTATCAAGAAACCTAAATGACGATCAAATAAAAGCTATTGGGGGAAATGGAGGTGTTATTTTCTTAAACTTCTTCTCTGGATTTGTAGATAGCAATTTTAGTAAAAAAGATATGGCGTTTAGAAAAGCGCACACTGCTGAAGTTGACTCCTTACTAGCTACTGGCATCCAAAAAGAATATGCTTTCACTTTATTGTCTGATAAATATAAAACGGAAAGCGAATCCATTAAACCCACTATTGAACAATTGATGCAGCACTTTGACCATATTGTTCAATTAATAGGTGTAAACCATGTGGGTATTGGATCTGATTTTGATGGTATCAATTCTGCCCCACAGCGCTTGAGCACGGTATTGGACTATCCTAATTTTACCAAAGCGTTAATCGCAAGAGGTTACTCCAATAAAGATATTAAGAAAGTATTAGGCGGTAATTTCTTACGAGTGTACAGAATAAACAACCCTAATTAAAAATTTAACGGATTGTTTATTCTACTTCTTATGATTTATTTAAAAAAAATTAAGGGACTTTTTTAGCTAGTAGTTTAATAGTTTTTGCATGGTCTCCTGTAATCTGCTATTGGCTAAGTATTGTTTTTCTAAACTAATATTAAAGGGGATGGGCGTATCCAATGACGCACAACGCATAATGGGCGCATCTAAATTTTCGAAGCAATGTTCCCCCAACCAAGCAGCAATTTCTCCGCCAATTCCACCTGTAAGGTTATCCTCGTGCAATATTAATACCTTACCCGTTTCAACTACTGCTTCCTTTATTGAATCATAGTCCAATGGCGACAAAGTTCTCAAATCTAAAATAGTCACGCTAGTATTGGTATTTTCCGATTGATATTTTTTAGCCCAATGAACCCCCATGCCATAAGTAATAATAGTAGCATCGGTACCCCTACTAATAAAAGCAGCTTTGCCAATAGGCACTTGATAATATTCATCAGGAACTTCGCCTTCAATACTTCTGTACATTGCCTTATGTTCAAAATACAATACTGGATTTGGATCGGCCAATGCAGCAATCATTAATCCTTTCGCGTCTGCCGCACTAGAAGGATATACCACTTTTAGCCCTGGCACATGCGTAAACCAAGCCTCATTTGACTGAGAATGAAAAGGACCCGCACCAACACCAGCACCGGTTGGCATTCTTATTACCACGTCGGCATTTTGACCCCATCGATAATGAATTTTTGCAAGGTTATTTACAATTTGGTTAAATGCAACAGTAACAAAATCTGCAAATTGCATTTCCATTACTGATTTTATCCCTTCCATACTCAACCCTAATGCAGCGCCAACTATTGCACTTTCACAAATAGGGGTATTACGAATTCTTTGTTTCCCAAATTCTGCCACAAACCCTTCTGTCATTTTAAAGGCACCCCCATATTCTGCAATATCCTGACCCATAATAATCATTTCCGGATATTTACGCATAGACTGTTTCAAGGCCTCACTAATAGATTCAATTAACCGTTTGTTATGAATAGTTGGTGTCTCTAAGGATGTCAATTCAGGAATATCATTTAATGGAACCGGCGCAAATACGTCCACTAGTTCATCTTCAATGGCAGGCGTAAAAGGGTCCTCCTGCATTGCTTCAACTAATTGTCGATCAATACTATCCTTAAATTCATTTCTAATATCCGCAATTTGCATTTCTGTTAAAACCTTTTCCGCTACTAAAAATTGTTCGTAGTTTTTAATAGGATCTTTTTTTGACCAAGTTTCTATTAATTCTTTTGGCACGTATTTAATACCACTGGCTTCTTCATGACCGCGCATTCTGAATGTATCACATTCAATTAAATAAGGGCGTTGATGGTTGATACAATACTCCCTAACACCCTTCACTGTCTCATAGACTTCTAAAATATTATTGCCATCAATTCTTATCCCTTCCATTCCATACCCTTTTGCACGATCCACTAAATGCTCACACTTAAATTGCTCATTTGTAGGTGTACTTAATCCGTACCCATTATTTTCAATGATAAAAATTACTGGCAAATTCCAAACTGAAGCTACATTTAGTGCCTCATGAAAATCACCTTCGCTTGTTCCTCCATCTCCTGTAAAAGCCAATGCTGCTTTAAGTTGTCCACGTTGTTGATAAGCAAGTGCGACACCGTCGGCAATGGCTAACTGCGGTCCTAAATGAGATATCATTCCACACACATGATGTGCTTTACTACCAAAATGAAAACTTCTTTCTCTTGCTTTACTAAAACCTGTTCTGTCGCCTTGCCACTGTTTAAATAAGGCAGTTAAGGACATCTCCCTCGCAGTAAAAACACCTAGGTTCCTATGCAAAGGCATAATCCATTCATTCGACTCCATCGCCAATGTTGCACCAACAGCAATGGCTTCTTGTCCAATTCCACTAAACCATTTGCTTATTTTTCCTTGGCGAAGCAATACCAACATTTTTTCTTCAATCATCCTTGGCCACATGAGTGAACGATAAAAATGAATAAGTTGCTGGTTGTCTAAATTCCCACGGTTATATTCCATTGCACAATATTTATGTGCCTAACTAACTAGGTTTCTAATTAAAGCTAAGCTCCTCAAATTTACCATATTTATCAGTACAGATAAGTAACAATCCCTATAAAATTAAAGAAGCCCACATTATAAATAAAAAGCCCGCCTTTAAAAAAGCGGGCTTAATTAGTATAATAACTTAAATTGAAACTAGTGCTAGTCCCTAGAGTTCAATTTGCTTAATAGCTTTAATATTTCTAAGTATAACCATACCAAGGTTACCAATAAACCAAATGCACCATACCATTCCATGTACTTTGGTGCACCCATCTCCGCAGCTTTTTCAATGGAGTCAAAATCCAACAATAAATTGAAAGAAGCAATACCTACAATGAATAAACTAATTCCAATGCTTAATGGAGAACTATCAAATGCGAAACCCATGTCTACTCCAAAAAGGCTCAAAACCCATACAATTAAGTAGAATAAACCAATGCCCATTGTTGCTGACATTACAATTGAACGTAAACGATCAGTCACATTAATAATCCTAAAGCTATACAAAAGGAACATGGCTAATGCAACACCCATAGTTAAACCAACTGCATGCAAAATTAAATTAGGATATGACTTCGCAAACATTTCATTAAAAAATGCACTAATTCCTCCAATAAACAAACCTTCTAAAATACCATAAGCGGGCGCTATATAACCAGCCCAATTAGGCTTGAACATCATTACCAATGCCAAAACAAAGCCTCCAATTGCACCACCAATCATATAGGTGTTTGCAGTTGCAACATTACCTTCTTCGTGCAAATTCCATACATACATTGCAGACGCCATTACCATTAACAATAAAAATCCAAATTTATTAAGTGTGCCGCGGATACTCATTACCCCAAAAGCCTTTGCATTTTCGTGCAAGCTTTTGTCAAATATTTTTTCAGTAAGCGTAGGATTACCTGTTTTAAAAGCTGACATAGTTTATATATATTTTTTTCAAATACAAAGATAAGAAATAGTTAGAAGTAAAAACTTAAAAAATGGTTAATACCTCGCTTCCTTTAGTCCTGGATAAGAAGTCAATTTTTCGAATTTATAGGCTGGATTTGACTTCAAAAGTCTAATAAACTGCACCAATTTTAAAGAGTCGGAAGGCCTCCTGAACATAGGGTCGTGCATTAGAATGACTAAGTGATTCTTAGTCTTTGTTTTATTATAGCTTAGCAAGCTATCCACTAAAGCAAACATAACTTCCGGAGTCTGAATTGGCCTACCAAATTCGTTAAAATGCCATTGTAAGTCCCATCCAACTAAATTAAATCCTGCACTATCTAGTTTTCTAACCAAAGGCCTCACTAAACCACTTGATTTTTTTATAAACCTGGTGGACCAACCGTTATTGCCAGGCAAACGGGTAATATTGTTGTCCGGCTGCAAAATATCTTTTGCTTTTAAAAAATCAGCTAAAGCTGAATCAGGATTATTGTAATAGTCCGAATACTTATTATAAGCATGAGAAAAACTATGGTTGCATAAAGCAAATAGGCTTTTATTGGAAAGTATTCGTTGGTATAGCTTCTGGCCATGTTTACTTCTAGATTTGTGCAATCCTATTTCAAAAAAAGTAACAGGGATATGCTCGTTCAAACAAATGTCAATACAATTACCAGTACCTGGCAAAGGCCCGTCGTCGAAACTTAAATAAATGTGTTTTGCTAAACTATCATAAGTTGGAACAGCCGGCTTCATTGACACAGTTGCAGGAGTGAATTGTATGAAAAGCTGAGCCAATATGTAAAAAAAAGGTGTAATAGCCATTGCTCCAATGAGTTGAGCCGCGAAGGTAGATAAGAATTGTATAAAAAAAAGCATAAAAATTAAGCAATTAGCCCTATGGCTTAGTACCTTTGTAGTCTAATTTTAACTCTATGCAGAATGAAGTTGTTTTACAAGATGTAGTAATCAAATTTGCAGGTGACAGTGGGGATGGAATGCAGTTAACCGGACAACAGTTTACAAACAATACCGCAATCCTAGGAATAGACATTGCTACTTTCCCAGATTTCCCTGCTGAAATTAGAGCCCCGATAGGAACTTTACCAGGTGTAAGTGGGTTTCAACTTCACTTTAGTTCAAACTCCGTATATACACCAGGCGATATTTGTGATGTGCTTGTTGCTATGAATGCCGCTGCATTAAAAGTGAATTTAAAGGGCCTAAAAAAAGGCGGAAAAATTATTGCAAACATAGATGGTTTTGATACAAAAAATTTACGCCTAGCAAATTATCCAGACGGCGTTAACCCTTTAGAGGACGGCAGTTTAGACGGATACGAATTAACAAAAATTGATATTACTAAATTAACACGCGAAGCATTAAAAGACTTTCCAGAATTAGGTAATAAAGAAAGAGACCGTGCAAAAAATATGTTTGTATTGGGTGTTATTTATTGGATTTACAACCGAGACTTAGACAGTACCCTTGCATTCTTGAAAGAAAAATTTGGCAAAAAAGAATTGATTTTTAATAGTAACGTTGCTGTATTAAAAGCAGGTTATTATTTTGGAGAAACTGCTGAACTTTTCAGCGCACGTTTCAAGGTTGAAAAATCAAAAATGGAGCCTGGTACTTACAGAAGTATTATGGGTAACCAAGCATTGTCAATGGGTTTAGTTGCTGCTTCACAAAAAAGTGGCCTTCCTATTTTCTTAGGTTCTTACCCTATTACTCCGGCTACCGATATATTACATGAGTTAAGTAAGTATAAAAATTTTGGCGTTAGAACTTTCCAAGCGGAGGACGAAATTGCAGGTATTTCTGCTGCAATTGGCGCGAGCTACGGGGGACAAATTGGCTTAACAACCACTTCTGGACCAGGTATGGCTTTAAAAACTGAAGCGATGGGTTTAGCAATGATGTTAGAATTGCCTTTAGTGATAGTTAACATTCAAAGAGGTGGTCCTTCAACAGGTTTGCCAACTAAGACAGAACAAAGTGATTTAATGCAGGCTTACTACGGACGTAACGGAGAAGCACCAATCCCTATCATTTCCGCTGCTACGCCAAGTGATTGTTTTGATGTTGCTTTTGAAGCAGTTAGAATTGCATTACAACATATGACGCCTGTAATTTTATTAAGCGATGGTTATATTGCAAATGGTGCTGAACCTTGGAAATTCCCTAATGCAAGTGACCTTCCTAAAATAGAAGTAGCATTTAAAACTAAGCTAGACGAGGGAGAAGAAAAATTCTTGCCTTATAAGCGAAATGAAAAACTAGCAAGACCTTGGGCAGTGCCTGGAACACCAGGTTTAGAACATAGAATTGGCGGATTAGAGAAACAACATGAAACAGGTAATGTAAATTACGAAGCTGAAAACCACCAGTTCATGATTAAAATGCGTGAAGCAAAAGTAGACAAGATTGCTGACTATATCCCTTTACAAACCATTGACAGTGGCGCAGAGAAAGGTAAAGTATTGGTACTAGGATGGGGTTCGACATATGGTACCATTAAGAGTACTGTACTTGACTTACAAAATCAAGGAAAAGCGGTAAGCCATGCACATATTAAGTACATGCGTCCTTTCCCTAAAAACTTAGGAGACATTTTGAAGAATTTTGATACTATTTTAATTCCAGAAATTAATAACGGTCAGCTAATTAAAATTATCCGTGATAAATATTTAGTAGATGCAAAAGCTTATAATAAAATGATGGGCATCCCTATCACTAAGCAAGAATTAACAGACGCAATTGTGCAATTTTTATAAATTTTACTACCCTATTTAATTAGGTTAAGCATCCTGCAAAAACAGGATGCTTTTTTTATGCTACGTATTTCTGTTTCTTTTTAGATTCCTTTTCGAAAAATTTGCAAAATGTTTGTAAGCCACAATTTTCGCATTTCGGATTTCTTGCTAAACAAGTATAGCGTCCATGAAGAATTAACCAATGATGTGCCGTATGCACTAATTCCCTTGGTATATTTTTTATAAGTACTTTTTCAACTGCTAGGGGTGTAGTTGCTGTTAATGGCACTAATCCTAGCCTTTTGCTAACTCTATTTACATGCGTATCCACCGCCATATTAGGCTGATTGTCCACAACACTTGTAATGACATTTGCCGTTTTTCTGCCAACACCAGGAAGGGTTACAAGCGCCTCTATGGTCATGGGCACTTCTGATCCAAATTCATTAACAAGCTTAGCACTCATGCCAATCAGATGCTTTGTTTTATTATTAGGATAGGAAATACTTCTTACTAATGGGAATAGTTCATCAAAGGTAGCCTTAGCCATTTTTTGTGGAGTGGGGAACTTTTCAAATATAGCTGGGGTAGTTAAATTCACTCTTTTATCTGTACACTGTGCGGATAAAATAACAGCCACTAGTAATTCAAATGGATTCTGATAGGATAATTCAGTTTCTGCAATAGGCATATGACTTTTAAAATAGGTCAACACCTTTTCATAACGTTCTTTCTTTGTCATTTTTTTTCAGTTGAAGGCATAGTGTCTTCAAATAAATAAACTTCCTCTCCATCCCGACGCAGCAGGTACCTTTCGCGTGCATATTTTTCAATAGCAGCAGGATTATTTTGTAAATTATTAAGCTGCCCTTTGGTTTGTTCTATTTCTTTTTGATAATAATTTTTAGCAGCTTCTAACTTATTTAATTCAGTGCGTCTTTCTTTTTGCTGAAAAAAATCTCGTTGATCGAAAAACAACATCCATATTACAAAACCTAATGACACGACAAAGTATCGATTAAAGATATAAGGAGCTACTTTTTTAAAAAATGTCATACTAATAGATTGACGTAAAATTAACATAGTTCTGATAATGCACAAAAAAGAATGCCTCCTAATTTGAATTAGGAGGCATTCTTTAACAACTATAACATTAGCCCTTGCGGGAACTACTAATATTATTTATTACCAAACTTTATTTTTCCTTTAGTTGGAAATACGCCAGTTTCTCCTAATTGTTCTTCAATACGGATTAATTGATTGTATTTAGCCATACGGTCACTACGTGAAGCTGACCCTGTTTTAATTTGACCACAATTTAAAGCAACCGCTAAATCAGCGATTGTGGTATCTTCTGTTTCACCACTTCTGTGAGACATGATGGTATTGTAACCATTATGTTGTGCCAAAGTAACTGCATTGATTGTTTCAGTTAAAGTACCAATTTGGTTTACTTTTACCAATAAGCCATTTGCAATTTTCTTATCAATTCCAGTTTGTAAACGTGTCACGTTTGTAACAAATAAATCATCTCCTACTAATTGACATTTATCTCCAATAGTGGTAGTTAAATTCTTCCAGCCATTCCAATCGTCCTCAGCCATACCGTCTTCGATTGAAACAATTGGGTACTTCTTAACCCAGCTTTCCCAATACTTAACCAACTGGTCGGAACTCATTTCTTTACCTGTACTTTTATGGAAAACATATTTTTTCTTTTTTGCATTCCACAATTCACTGTTAGCCGCATCCATTGCAATGGCAATTTGAGAACCTGTTTTATAACCAGCTGCTTGGATTGCTTCTAAAACTGTTTCAATAGCTTCCTCATTACTTTGAATATTTGGCGCAAAACCACCTTCATCACCAACGTTAGTACTATATCCCTTTTTCTTTAAGGTACTTTTTAACTGATGGAAAATTTCTACACCCCAACGTAAACCTTCGCTAAAGCTAGGCGCGCCAACAGGCATGATCATAAATTCTTGGAAATCGATTTTATTATCGGCATGCGCTCCACCATTCAAAATATTCATCATTGGCATAGGCAATGTTCTTGCATTCGTGCCACCAATATATCTGTACAAAGGCAAGTTTGCTTCTTCAGCAGCTGCTTTAGCTACCGCTAAACTAACAGCCAATATAGCATTTGCACCTAATTTGCTTTTATTAGCAGTACCATCTAGTTCAATCATCATTTGGTCAATTGCTGCTTGTGCAGTAATATCAAACCCATTAATATTTTTAGCAATGATGTCATTTACATTTTTAACCGCTTTCAAAACACCCTTTCCTACGTATTTCTTTTTATCGTTGTCTCTTAATTCAGCAGCTTCGTGAATACCAGTACTAGCTCCACTTGGAACAGCGGCACGGCCTAGTGCGCCTTCATCCGTTAATACGTCTACTTCAACTGTAGGATTTCCACGACTATCTAAAATTTGTCTTGCACGAACTTCAATAATGTAACTCATATATTTTATTTTCTATTAGCGATGTAAGTAAAACCGAGACTGCAATTTACACCCTTTTTTTTAATGGGTAAGCAATTTGAAAATTTCTTCTAAACTAGCTTCTTGTGTATGCAAGCGTTGAATATTCAAACTATTAGCTAAAGCAAAACTCATTAAGTTTTTTTTCACCAAATTAATATCGGATGCTTTAATTACTAACGTATGTTTGTCTTCCTGTTGTATACTATATTGCTTCCAAAATGGATCACTTAAAAGCTGGGTAATATCCTCCTCGAAAACTACTATTACGGCTTGTTGTGAAGGCTTCAATAAATCATCTATTAAAGTATCGGCCACCAACTCGCCTTGATGCAGAACCAATACCCTAGTACAAATGGCAGTAACCTCTTGTAATATATGTGTTGAAAATAAAATCATTGCGCCAGCGCTTAAAGATTTTATTAGCTGTCTAATTTCAATTAATTGATTGGGGTCTAAGCCTGAAGTGGGTTCGTCTAGTAACACCAATGCAGGTTCATGAATAATGGCCGCAGCAATGCCCACTCTTTGCTTGTAGCCTTTTGACAAGTCTCCAATTTTTTTATGCTGCATATTGGACAAGCCAGTTTGTTCAATCAATTCATTTATTCTTTGCGTTGGAGCAGCAAGCTTATGCACTTCACTAAGGAATTTAAAATATTCTCTTACATACATTTCTTCATACAATGCATTAGACTCGGGCAAATAACCAATTAATTTTTTAAACGCAATGGGTTCATTTAAAAGGGAGATGCCGTTTAAGATAACATCCCCTTGGTCTGGTTGCAAATAGCCAGCAATCATTTTAAGGGTGGTACTTTTACCTGCGCCATTAGGACCCAAAAATCCAACTACCTCCCCTTTATTAATGCTAAAGGACAGTGATGCCACCGCCTTTTGGGTAGCATAATTTTTTGAAATATTATTTACGATAAAAGACATGGTACAAAAGTAGTTCTAATCATCCAATTCTTTTGAACTCTCAGGCAAATGGTCGTATTCTCCTTTAAAACCGTAGTAGCCAAAAATGAAGAAGCCAAAACAAATTGGTGCAAAAATGGATAAAATGATAACCCACTGTAACATTACATTGGCCTTTGTAGCTTCTGTTGCATTACTAATTTTTTGCATCGCTTGTGAAGCTAAAAACCATATCAATATTGGTGCCGCAGCCATCCAAACCAATCCGAGCATTTTTTTAATATTATTCATTACAATTTTTTTATCGTTAATTAATCCATAACATTTTTATCCACCTTATTGGTCAAGTAAACTACTCCAATAAACAAACAAATACTAGCCACGCCAATAGGATACCATAAACCTGCTAATGGGTCACCTGCTGGATTGTCTGCATTTTTCGTGAATTCTACAATTAAGGTACCTAAGAATGGCACTAGTCCTCCAAAAACCCCATTACCAATATGATAAGGCAATGACATTGACGTATACCTGATTTTTGTAGGGAACATTTCAACAAGGAATGCCGCTATTGGACCATATACCATTGTAACGTATAATATTTGTACAAAAACCAACCAAATTAAATTCCAATAAGTAGCGTTGTCTAATGTTTTTTCAATAACAACACTTGGCTTAACCGACTTACTTATAACCACAATGTTTGCAGATTTAGTTTCATCTAAAATAGTACCAGTAGGTGCTTTTACTTTGGCAATTATAGTATCGGTTTTAGCACTATCTAATTTATTTACTTGCGTAAAACTAATTGCTCCAGCATCTCCACCTGCATAGGCAGCTGCAATATGCAAAGTATCGGTTTTAGTATACCTAAAATGCGCACCGTCAGTATAGGCTGTATCGTAATGGTGAATGATATATAATTTTGTATTATCCTTATGGTCAATTGACGCCATTAAAGGAGCAGTGACCGTATTAGCTAAATCAATTTTTTCAACCCTGTTATTGACACTTGTAACATCAAGGAAATGTTGATATATAGGTCGGTAGGTTAAAATACCTGCTAACATGCCTGCCATCATAATCCATTTTCTACCAATTCGGTCACTCAGGTATCCAAAAATCACAAAGAACGGAGTAGCAAATAATATCGCCCATAGCATTAAGTTTCGAGACTGTATGAAATCGACTTTACACACTGTTTCAATAAAGCTTTGTGCATAAAATTGTCCCGTATACCAAATAACACCTTGCCCCATTACAGCGCCAAACAAAGCCAATAAAACCATCTTGAAATTTGCCTTATGTCCAAAACTTTCCTTTAAGGGATTCACCGATGTTTTCCCTTCCGCTTTTAATTTTGAGAACATAGGTGATTCGCTCATTTTCATTCTAATCAAAATAGAAACAATCACTAGTAAAAGCGAAATCCAAAATGGATATCTCCATCCACCCCATTCTGCACTAAATTTCTCAACACCTTGATTAGAACGAATTAAAATTATAATACCTAATGCCAAAAACAAACCTAAAGTTGCAGTGGTTTGAATCCAGCTAGTCCAAAAACCTCTTCTGTCAGCTGGCGCATGTTCGGCAACATAAGTCGCTGCTCCACCATACTCACCACCCAATGCCAAACCTTGTAATAAACGTAACACCAATACAATAATTGGTGCAGCCCATCCAATAGTAGCATAGCCTGGTACTAAACCAATTGCAAACGTAGATCCACCCATTATTAACAAGGTTAACAAAAAAGTGTATTTCCTTCCAATTAAATCTCCTAGCCTTCCAAATACTAATGCACCAAATGGCCTAACAATAAAACCAGCCGCAAAAATAGCTAGCGTGCTTAACAGCGCTGCAGTACCAGCGTCAGCAGGGAAAAATTGTTGTGAGATAATGGTAGCTAACATTCCAAAAATGTAAAAATCATACCATTCTATAAGTGTACCCACTGAAGAAGCTCCAATTACAAATGCAATTTTACTCGAATCTTTTGCTTGGCTCATGTTTTATTTTACTTGTGAAAATTCAAGTTAAATATTTTAATTTAAAAAATGTAAATTTGAGATAACTAATCTAAGTTCTAGCTATGAGTTACCCTTATCAAATTAAAGACCTTGCAGCTTACCATGCAGCCTATAAAAAAAGCATTGAAGAACCCGCGGCTTTCTGGAGTGAAATTGCAGCAACCTTTACTTGGAAAAAGAAATGGGATACTGCATTAGACTGGAACTTCAAGGATCCAAAAATAGAATGGTTCAAAGGTGGTAAACTAAATATTACCGAAAATTGCTTGGATAGACATTTAGAAGAACGAGGCGATACGCCTGCGATTATCTGGGAACCAAATGATCCTGAAGAACATCACCGCATTATTACTTATAAGCAATTACATAACAAAGTATGTCAGTTCTCGCAAGTGCTTTATAATAATGGTGTAAAAAAAGGCGATCGTGTATGTTTATATATGGGTATGATTCCAGAATTAGCGATTGCCGTTTTAGCTTGTGCAAGAATTGGTGCTATTCATAGTGTTATTTTTGGTGGTTTCTCGGCACAAAGTATTGCTGATCGCTTGGAAGATGCAAAAGCTGAATTTATTGTAACATGCGATGGCGCATACAGAGGCGCAAAAGACATTCCCTTAAAATCGGTTATTGATGACGCATTAATTGGTAACAAAACAATTTAAAAAGTAATTGTTTGCACTAGAACAAGAACAGCAGTATCCATGTTAAAAGGGCGTGACGTTTGGTGGGAAGATGAAATTAAAAAAGTAGAAACACAAGGGCTTCATTTTGTGCCAGCTGAAGAAATGGATGCCGAAGATCCTTTATTTATTTTATACACTTCGGGGTCCACTGGTAAACCAAAAGGCGTTGTGCACAGCGTTGCAGGATACATGGTATACACGAATTACACTTTTGTAAACGTATTCCAATACCAACCCAATGATATATTTTTCTGTACCGCGGACGTGGGCTGGATTACTGGACATAGCTATATAATATACGGACCGCTTAGCGCAGGAGGAACTTCCTTAATGTTTGAAGGTATCCCTACCTTCCCTGATGCAGGAAGATTTTGGAGTATTATTGACAAATTCCGTGTGAATATTTTATACACTGCCCCTACTGCTATTCGTTCTTTGATGGGATTTGGTTTAGGACCTGTAAAAGACCATGACCTAAGTAGCTTAAAAGTTTTAGGAACAGTGGGCGAACCTATTAATGAAGAAGCTTGGCATTGGTATGATGAACATATTGGTAAAAAACGATGTCCAATTGTTGATACTTGGTGGCAAACAGAAACAGGGGGTATTTTAATTTCGAATATGGCGGGTATTACTCCCGGTAAACCGGGATGGGCAACTTATCCAATGCCGGGCGTAAAAGCACTTTTGGTAGATGACCAGGGTGTCGAAGTCACCACTCAAGAAGAAGGTTTATATAGAGGTAATTTATGTATAGCTCAACCATGGCCAGGAATTTTAAGAACTACCTATGGTGATCACGAACGTTGCAGAACCAATTACTTTGCCACTTATGACAACTTATATTTTACAGGAGATGGTGCCCTAAAATCAGAAGATGGCCAATTTAGAATTACAGGACGTGTGGACGATGTGTTAAACGTAAGTGGACATAGAATTGGAACCGCTGAAGTAGAAAATGCTATAAATATGCACGCAGGTGTTGTAGAAAGTGCTGTAGTTGGCTACCCTCATGATATTAAAGGACAAGGTATTTATGCATATGTGATTTACACTGGCTCTCATGGTCAAGATACGCATGGCACTGCCGAAATGATTAGAAAGGATATTTTACAAACTGTTTCAAGAATTATTGGCGCCATCGCGAAGCCTGATAAAATTCAGTTTGTAGCTGGTTTACCAAAAACGCGTTCTGGCAAAATCATGCGTCGTATTTTAAGAAAAGTTGCAGAAGGAGAATTAAGCAATTTAGGAGATACTTCAACCTTATTAGACCCAGGTGTTGTGGACGAAATAGTCAAAGGAGTAGTATAATGTTTGATTTAGCCAACTCCTACTAATAGTTGGAGGAGCCTACTAAATATATTGTTCCAAAAATAAAAGGCCTCAATTGAGGCCTTTTATTTTATATAACTATTTATTTAGCAACTAGCTTATTGCTCCATTAAACTTTTAAGCTTTTTAGAAAGTATAAATAATATTGTTGAAGCAATACCTGCCATAGCGACAAAGAACATAAAGAAATCATATAAGCTGGCTATTTCTATTCCAATGAACGAGGTCACTTTACCGTTTTCAGGATATAAAGCACTAAATACACCCGCTAATTTGTTGGCAAAGGCATTCGCTGTAAACCATACTGCCATTAGTAAAGAAGCGAATTTTAGTGGAGCTAATTTATTCACTAAGGAAAGGCCAATAGGCGATAAACAAAGCTCGCCAAAAGTGTGCATCATATACATACCTATCAACCAAATCATACTTACTTTAATACCTGTTCCAACACCACTCACTCCTGTTGCGATCCATAAATAACCTAAGGCTAATAACATTAAACCTATCGCCATTTTAAAAGGAGAAGCAGGTTCATGTTTTCCTAGCTTTATCCATAACCAAGCAAAAACTGGCGCAAATACTACTACGAAAATTGAATTTAATGATTGGAAAAAACTAGAAGGAATGGTGAACCAGCCTAAATCTCTGTTTGTTTGTTCTTCTGCAAAAAATGTTAAGCTTGCGCCTGCTTGTTCAAATGCACTCCAAAAGAAAATAACAAAAAAGGAAACTACAAATATGACTAGTATTTTTTGTTTCTCTATTGATGTTGTTGTTTTATCTGTAAACACGACACCTGCTATTAAAATAATACAGGCAAGTAGTAAATAAAATAAATAGCTTACCACTTTAATATCTATATATACTAATGCAATTGTAACTAATGATAATAAAAATAAAAAACCAACCATTACTGGTAATTTTTGGAAAAACTTTGGCGCGTTCGCTGGCGCTTCCCCTAATGCTTTCCCATCCGGATCCTTCAAATGTTTTTTCTGAAATAGCATTTGAGTCCCTACACTAATAAGCATCGCAACACCCCCTGCAAAAAAGGCCCATTTAAAATCGCCCGGGTTACCAGTATCTCCTACTAATCCACAAACAATTGGACCCAAAGCCCCTCCAGTATTAATACCCATATAAAAAATAGTATATGCAGAATCAATTCTTTTATCCCCTTTTTTGTACAACTGCCCTACTAAACTTGAAATATTGGGTTTGAAAAATCCATTACCAGCAATCATACAACCCAAGCCAACAT
>CAJATB010000062.1 GCA_903944755.1 uncultured Bacteroidota bacterium | reverse complement strand
TGCTAAAAAAGCTGCTCCTGCAAAAAAAGTTGTGGCAAAAAAAGCACCAGCAAAGAAAGTAGTTGCAAAGAAAAAAGTAGCTGCTAAAAAAGCTGCTCCTGCAAAAAAAGTTGTCGCTAAAAAAGCGGTGGCAAAAAAAGCACCAGCGAAGAAAGTAGCTGCTAAAAAAGCTGCTCCTGCACCAGTTGCAGTAGTAATAAAAAAAGCAACACCTAAGAAAAAGAGAATTATTAAAAAAGCAACACCTGTTGCAGTAGCAGCCCCAGCGCCAGTTGTAGCGCCTGCAACACCTCAATCACTTTTTACAGAGCCTGCTACAGATAATACACCAGTAGACTAGTTTAAATAGTTGACGCTAAAAAATCTCGTCCCGTCCCGCAATAAGCGTGACGGGACGAGATTTTTTTTTGGACTAGCATCAAACAAATGACACCTAAATGCAACCAAAATTACTATTATGTTTTTTAAATAATAAAATACAATCGTATCTCTTTATTAAGTTTGTATTTGATTAATCCTCCCTTACAAAAAAAACCAACGCTTACGTTGGTTTTTTTATTATACTGCAAATTATATAAAATTAGTTTATGTATAAACTAGCCATGCATTTACTAGATGAACATTCTTAATGGTTGTTCTAATAAATTTTTTAATGTTTGTAAGAATGCAGCCCCAGTTGCACCATCTACTACACGGTGATCACAACTTAATGTAACGTTCATTACATTTCCAGGAACGACTTGGCCATTTTTTACAATTGGCTCCTGTGCTATCCCACCAACCGCTAAAATACAAGCATCTGGAGGGTTAATAATTGCCGTGAATTGATCTATTCCAAACATGCCCAAATTGGAGATAGTAAATGTACTACCCTCCCAATCGGCAGGCTGTAATTTCTTATCTTTTGCCTTTTTAGCAAATTCTTTAACCGAAACGCTAATTTGGCTTAATGATAAAGTATCTGCAAAACGTAATACAGGAACAAGTAAACCTTCCTCTACCGCCACTGCAATACCAATATTTACATGGTGGTTCTCCCGAATAAAATCACCCATCCAGCTGCTATTTACTTTAGGGTGCTGTTTTAACGATAAAGCCACCGCTTTTACTATAAAATCATTGAAACTAATTTTTACTGGAGCCGTTTCATTTACCATAGTACGTGCTGCTATAGCTGCGTCCATGTTAATTTTCATGGTTAAGTAAAAATGAGGTGCTGTAAACAAACTTTCACTTAAACGCCTAGCAATAGTTTTACGCATTTGAGAAACCGGCGTGTCTATAAAACTCACCTGGCCTACTGCCACAAATGGTGCTGCACTTGAATTGACTACTGCATTGGTTGACGAACTAGTAGAGGGTGTATAAGTCTCCAAATCAACCCTAGTAATTCTACCTTGTTCGCCAGTACCCTTCACATATTTTAAATCAATACCCTTTTCTTGTGCTATTTTCTTCGCCAATGGAGAAGCAAAAATTCTGCCCTGATTTACAACAGTTGTAGCATTTGTAGTTGCAGCAACTGGAGCGGAGGTAGTTAAAGGTGCTGAAGCAATAGCTGCTGGAGTTGGTGTTGCTACTTTTAAAGCGCTTCCTTTTAATCCATCTACTATTGGTTTTATATCCATTCCTGCAGGTCCAATAATACATAGTAAATCATTTACTAGTATTTTTTCACCTGCTTGTGCCCCTTGGTATAATAAAATTCCATCCTTATACGATTCTAATTCCATGGTAGCTTTATCAGTTTCAATATCAGCTAACACTTCGCCCTTTTTTACAGCATCACCTACCTTTTTTTGCCAACTAGCAATAACACCTTCCGTCATCGTGTCACTAAGCCTTGGCATTAACACTACTTCTTCCATCGCACTGAAATCGATTGCATTAGCAGGTGCTTCAGGGGAGGTAGTAATTGGTGTTGAAGCAGGTGCCACTTCTGCTACTGAAGGTGCCGCAACGCCTACAGCATGCTGAGCAACCAATGCAGTGATATCTTCTCCTTCCTTACCAATAATAGCAAGCAAGTCATTTACTTGTAATTTCCCACCACGTGGCGTTCCAATATGCAAAAGTGTACCATTTTGGTAACTCTCCAACTCCATGGTAGCTTTGTCTGTTTCAATTTCGGTTAATATATCACCTTTATTAACGGTATCTCCCACTTTTTTATGCCATGCCGCTATAACTCCTTCGGTCATTGTATCGCTCAAGCGGGGCATTAAGATAACTTCTGCCATAGGTAAAAGGCTATTTATTAATTAAGGTGTGAAATTACACTAAAATTGTTTTTTTTCCCACCAGAAAAATTGATTTTCTAGCAAAAAGGTACAAAATGAAGGCTATTTCCGTAAATCGTTCATTACTTACTGCCCTTGAGCCAAACTGTAGCCTTTTTTATCAGCCCACATATTTAAAATTTCAAGAGAACAAATCTTAAAATCCTTAGCTAAGGCTCGGTATAAGTCAATCACATTGTCCTGCGATAAGGGCGCGTCGTTCACTGTTTCAAATCGGCAATAATACTGATTCACCAAATTAGTGAATATCGAACCCGACGGCCAAACTTGTGTACCACGATTGGTAATAGTCACCAGCTTTAATAAATCACTTGTATGTGTTAGGCATTTATCGGCAATAAGTTGAGGCTGTTCTTCACTTTCTATAAAAAAGTCGACACCCACTATTTTGTGTTGATCGTTTAAATCACTCACTAACATTGGGTGAATCGTTAGTTTAAAATTTGTCGGTGTTACATAAAAATTAGGTAACAATGGTTTTGGGTTGTGTTTTGGTTGTTTGCCAAAATTGTCGATTACTGCTTGTGCAAAAACGGTCGTGTTTACAGAAGGAATAGATTTGTCTCCAAAGTCTCCTGTGTGTACACCCGATTCCAATGTATATAATAATGCATTTTCGATTTTAATTGCTTGCTCCATTAAACCCAAATGACGCAACATACTCAATCCACTTAATAAAAGGGAAGTAGGATTTGCAATATTTTTTCCTGTAATATCTGGCGCTGTTCCGTGCACTGCTTCAAATATAGAAATATGGTCGCCAATATTAGAGGAAGGCGCAAAACCAAGCCCACCAACTAATCCAGCACATAAATCACTCACAATATCACCCTGTAAATTCGTTAATACTATTACATCGAATAAATCGGGACGACTTACCAATTTCATACATAAATCATCCACAATAATATCGTCGGCTTTTAATTCAGGATATTCTTTTGCTACTTCTTTAAATACTTCTAAAAATAAACCATCCGTCAATTTCATGATATTGGCTTTATGGCCACAAGTAATTCTTCTTGCTCCTTTTTTCTTCGCCATTTCAAATGCATATCGAATAACCTGCTCACTACCCGGACGTGTTATAAATCGACGACCTAATGCAACGTCCTGTGTTAGCATATGTTCAATACCACCATAAGTATCTTCTATATTTTCTCTAACAATGGTTAAATCAATTGAGATACCTGCTTTACTGAAAACGGTATCAACTCCACTCAATGTTTGAAATTTTCTGTCGTTCGCGTAGGTATTCCAAGTTTTTCTCGCAGTAACATTCACACTCTTAACACCCTTCCCCTTTGGCGTTTCCATTGGGCCTTTAAAAAGAATCCCTAATGCCTCGATAGTCGCTTTGGCTTCAGGCGTCATGCCATTACTGAAACCCTTGTCAAAAACCCATTTTCCCATGTCTACGTACTCATATGTTAAAGGCACTTGTGCGGTATTAAAAATATGCATAACGGCTTCCATAATCTCTGGCCCGATTCCATCTCCTTTTGCAACTGCGATCTTCATTTTTGACTATTTTTTAGGGTAAAACAACACCAAATGGGTACATAAAACTTTGGTTCGCGCAAAGTTACGCGACTTAGGGGGTCTAATAAAAAAATAGGTCCTTTTTTTCTTTAAATGGTTCTATTTTAGACTACTTTTATCCTGCAGTATCGTCTGCAAGCATACCAATAGACTACACGGTTATGGTTTCCAAAATTTCAGAAGGCGTTGAAGTGAGTATTGAGACTTTCTACCAGAAGGACTATAGCAACCCTTTACAAAACGAATACATGTTTGCCTACCGTATTACTATTGAAAACCACAATACATTCCCGGTAAAATTACTTAAACGTTATTGGGAGGTTTTTGACAGCAATACCGAACAAAGAATTGTGGAAGGAGAAGGGGTTGTAGGCGTTCAGCCAATTATTTTACCTGGCAAACACTATCAATATGTAAGTGGTTGCCATTTAAAAAGCGAGCTCGGGAAAATGCAAGGCTATTATACCATGGAAAATATTGAAACCAAAGATTCAATTCAAGTAAACATTCCTGCTTTTAAAATGGTTGCTCCAGTTAAACTCAACTAATTGTTGGTTACGGCTTATACTTTGCGTTTTCAAAAATAATGGTAGATGGCGTTTTTAACAGCACCTCAAATTCAATATTTTTTTGTTTCCTTTTTTCCATCCAAGCAGTAACAATTTTGTATCCAATATATTTTCCTGTATTCCCCGGCAATTCCTCTCCAAACAAGTCGCTATAAGGTGAGTCCTGCATCACTGCCCTAACCTCATTAGGATCCTTAGAAAACAAAGTGTTTTGTTTAAGAAAATAGGCCCATATATTGGATTCCTCGCTTTCTAAACTAGCGAGTTGTTTTGCCGTATAGCCCATTAATACCGTATCAGGTAGTGAAGTAATACATTTATTTAAAATATACTGTCGCTTACCTTCCTCTATCATATGGTGTAGCACGTTGCCACTAGCAACATTTAGCGGAACAATATCATTAATTATATTTTGGACACTATTTACTGCAATATATTCAGGGGCGAAACGGCGACTAATATAAGAAGGGTAAATAGTTTGTATTTGCTCTGAGTAATACCAAGGCGCATTTGCACCTAAGTATAATTGCAGGCCAACTGCAACCCCTTCTTTTGTGATAATATTACCATAGGTTTCCAAAGGGCCTAAGAATAATATTATTTTTTTTTCAAGCTTGTAATTTGGGAAATAGTACTGTAAACTATTAAACGCCTCTTGCATTTTAGGTATTGCAATATTTATCGCATTTACTTTTTTTGCATCCTTATAAATTGGCATATAGGCTTTGTAAAAAGCTTTAATAGCTAAAGTGTCTTTTTGAGGATGAGCCGTTATGATGTAGGTGAAATAATCAGCGCTAAAAAGTGGATACTTTTTAAATAATTTTTCAATACTTTTTGCTACTTGAATGGTGTCCATTGTAAAAAAATCATCCATAAATGGCACTATAGTAACAACTACCTCAGGGGCTTGTTTAGGGGCATTTTCATTTGAACTATTGCAAGCCAAAACAAGACAAAATATTGGAAAACATAAAAATTGCAATGTGCGCATACCCGAAATTACAAAAAAAGCGAGGTTTTTTCTGTTAAAACCCGACCTTTGGCACATGAAAATTTGTATCGCGCAACAGAATTATCATATTGGCAATTTTGAACAGAACACCCAACAAATGTTATCAGCTATTAACGCTGCTAAAAAAGAAGGTGCTGATTTGATTTTATTTAGTGAAATGAGTGTTTGCGGATACCCTGCAAGAGACTTTGTCGAATTCAATGACTTTATTAATAAATGCTACGAAAGTATTGATATTATTAAAGAAGCCGCAGATACGATTGGTGTTTTAATTGGAAGCCCTGCGCGCAATCCAAATAAAAAAGGCAAAGATTTATATAACGCAGCTTTCTTCTTATATGAGAAAAAAATAATTGCAGAAATACACAAAACGTTATTACCTACTTATGACGTGTTTGACGAAAACAGGTATTTCGAACCAGCCGAAGCGTGGAAAGTGGTAAATTTTAAAGGGAAGAAATTGGCAGTTACCATATGTGAAGATATTTGGAACCTAGGCGACAACCCGTTGTACCGCATTTGCCCAATGGATCAAATGATGGAACAGCAACCAGATATTTTATTAAACTTAAGTGCCTCTCCATTCGATTATACGCACGACGAGGACCGCAAAGCAACTATTAAAGCAAATGTATTAAAATATAAAAAGCCTTTATTTTATTGCAATGCCATTGGAAGTCAAACTGAAATAGTTTTTGATGGCGGCTCGCTAGTTTTTGATAAAGACGCAAACCTATGTGGGGCATTACCCTTATTCGAATCTGCAATTGAATTATTTGAATGCAATGAGGACGGCACTATTAACAAACCTATCCTTGAGCCTGCGGAGCGTGTTCCCAATAAAGAATTGAATCCCGCAATATTGGTACCTGAATTAAATATTGATCAAGTATACAAAGCATTGGTACTAGGAGTTAAAGATTATTTTACTAAAATGGGTTTTAAAAAAGCAATTATAGGTTCATCTGGCGGAATTGATTCTGCAGTAACTTTAGCTATTGCGTGTGAAGCATTGGGCAAAGAAAACGTATATGCAATTTTAATGCCTTCCCCTTATTCTACCGAACATTCTGTAGAAGATGCTATTCAATTAAGCAAACGCTTGCAAAATGCTTATGATATTATTCCAATTAAAGAAGTGTATGAAAGTTTTTTAACTACCCTAAAACCTATTTTCAAAGAACTTCCGTTTTCGCTGGCTGAAGAAAATATACAAAGTCGTTCAAGAGGAAATATACTTATGGCTATTGCTAATAAATTAGGTTACATATTATTAAACACTTCAAATAAAAGCGAACTCGCAACAGGCTACGGTACTTTGTATGGCGATATGGCTGGCGGCTTGGGCGTTTTAGGGGATTGTTATAAAATGCAAGTGTATGCGCTTGCTAGGTACATAAACAGGAACGAAGCAATAATACCTTTTAATATTATTGATAAAGCACCGAGTGCTGAACTTAGGCCAGACCAGAAGGATAGTGATAGCTTGCCTGATTATGCATTATTAGACCAAGTATTGTTTCAATATATTGAAAAACGTGCCGACCCTGCAGTCATCAAAGCGTTAGGCTTTGATGCTTCCTTAGTTGACAGGACCTTAAAAATGGTAAATACAAACGAATACAAGCGCAACCAATTCTGTCCAATAATTCGAATTTCTCCAAAGGCATTTGGTGTAGGAAGAAGAATGCCTATTGTGGGCAAATACCTTAATTAAGCCTAGGTTATATTCAACAGCTTGCCATTTTTTATTAAATTGTGTCAACATCATTTATATTATGAAAAAATTATTCGTTGGTATTGTTGCCACTATGCTACTTAGCTTTCCTCAAAACAGTAAAGCACAAATCAAGCAACCAATACTTCCAGGGGCGTATCAAACTAGTCAATACTTACCAATTTTGCAAAATAAACGTGTCGGCTTGTTTACCAATCAGACAGCAACTATTAATGGTAAACATTTAATTGACACCTTAACCGCTAGTGGCATAAAAATTCAAAAAATATTCACCCCTGAACATGGCTTAAGAGGCACAGCAGATGCTGGAGAAAAAGTAAATGATGAAGTAGATGCAAAAACAGGTATTAAAATAGTTTCTCTTTATGGCAAAAAAAATGCCCCAGATGCTACTGACTTATTAGACATTGATATATTATTATTTGATGTGCAAGATGTAGGTACCCGATTCTATACTTATATTTATTCCTTACAATATTTTATGGAAGCCGCAATGGCTAATAATAAACCGCTAATTATATTAGACCGTCCAAATCCTAATGGTCATTATATTGACGGACCTGTTTTAGAAGCGCCTTTCACAAGTGGCGTTGGAAGAAACCCTATTCCAAGTGTTTATGGACTGACTATTGGGGAATACGCATTAATGGCAAGAGGTGAGCATTGGATGAAAATGGATAGCGCTAAGGCAACACAAAATTCAAATTGGTCGCTTACTATTATTCGCAATAAAAATTACGACCATACCTCCCTGTATACCTTGGATGTCGCCCCTTCCCCTAACCTGCCAAATATGAATTCAATATACTGGTATGCTACAACTTGTTTAGTAGAAGGAACCGTAATGAGTGAGGGCCGTGGCACTGAACATGCATTTGCCTATATTGGTCACCCAAGTATCCAGCATAAACAATTCAGCTTCACACCTGGCCCTAGAATGGGGGCAATGAATTCTAAATTATATGGACAAAAATGTTTCGGCTGGGACTTGACAAAAGTTGAGCCACCAAAAAATAAAATTGACCTTGCC
>CAJATB010000061.1 GCA_903944755.1 uncultured Bacteroidota bacterium | reverse complement strand
GCTTTTTTTGCCACCGCTTTTTTAGCGACAACTTTTTTTGCAGGAGCAGCTTTTTTAGCAGCTACTTTTTTCTTTGCAACTACTTTCTTTGCTGGTGCTTTTTTTGCCACAACTTTTTTTGCAGGAGCAGCTTTTTTAGCAGCTACTTTTTTCTTTGGAGCTACTTTCTTCGCTGGTGCTTTTTTAGCTACCGCTTTTTTAGCGACTGCTTTCTTTGCTGGAGCTACTTTTTTCTTGCTTGACTTGGCCATAAAGGTTATTTTAATTTAGTTAGTAAAGTTTATTTTTATAAAATTACATTCTTTTATTGTAACAAAATAAAATCGGTATAATTTTTTATAATAGTTTTGTAGCATGAAATCTCCAGTCACGCTAGTTTTGGGGGCATCTCCAAACACAGAAAGGTATAGTTACTTAGCAACTAAGTTGCTAAATGAAAAAGAATATTCTGTTTATCCTTTTGGAATTAAGAAAGGGTTTATTGACGCTTTGCCTATTCAAAATATTTGGCCTGCAAATGGCACTATAGACACCGTAACATTATATGTTGGTCCGGAAGCGCAATTAGCTTATTACGATGCGATTTTAGCATTAACGCCGCGCCGTATTATATTCAATCCAGGTACCGAAAACCCGGAATTAGAAGGGTTAGCTAAGCAAAAAGGCATCCAAACAATGAAAGCTTGTACATTGGTGTTATTGAAGACGGGGCAATATTAAGTTCTTATTGCTCATGCTTTAAATTTCCCCCAACTTGACCTGTCAAGTGTTCGATACTGAATCGCTTCGCTTATATGGTGTATTTGTATCAAATCGCTCCCTGCTAAATCTGCGATAGTCCTACTCACTTTTATAATTCTGTCAAAGGCCCTTGCGCTTAATTGAAATTGTTCCATTGCTTTTTTAAGCAAAACTTCTCCGTCTTTGGAAATAGTACATGATTGGCTAAGTTGTTTTCCACTCATTTGCGCATTAGTATACACGCCTTTACTGTTTTTGAAACGTTCCGTTTGGATAGCCCTTGCTTTTTTTACACTTAATGCAATTATTGCGGAACATTCAGCCTTCTGTTGGTCCCTTAAATCCTCATAGCTTACTGGGGCGACTTCAATATGTAAGTCGATCCTATCTAAAAGTGGGCCAGAAATTTTATGTAGATATTTTTGAATACTAGTAGTACTACAAGTACATTCCTTTTTTGGATGGTTATAATATCCACAAGGACATGGATTCATGGATGCTATAAGCATAAAGCTAGCTGGGTAACTAATACTCATTTTAGCCCTAGCTATACATACTACTCCTTCTTCCATGGGCTGTCTTAGCACTTCCATTACGCCCCTGTTAAACTCTGGAAGTTCGTCTAAAAACAATACGCCATTATGTGCTAGTGAAATTTCTCCTGGCTGCGGATTACTCCCGCCACCTATCATGGCAATTGAGGAAAGCGTGTGGTGTGGATGGCGAAACGGTCTTTGGCTTTGTAATTCATGGTGCATATTTAGTTTTCCAGAAACGCTGTAAATTTGAGTTGTCTCTAATGCCTCCATTGTAGATAAAGGGGGTAAAATTGAAACAATACTTCGGGCTAATAAGGTTTTCCCTGCACCCGGTGGCCCAATCATTATCATATTATGGCCTCCGGCACTTGCAATTTCAAGTGCACGTTTGGCATGCACTTGACCTTTTATGTCTTCAAAATCAGGAATAGGCGTTGTCGGAGGATTGTTGTCAACTAAATTATTTTTTGTTTGGAATGTTGTCACTGTGTTTTGCGCCTGCTGGTAGGAAGGGTCCCTTAAGAATTCAACCACTTCTAATAAATGGGCAAAAGGAAAAATTTCCAAACCACCTACCATCATCGCTTCTTTCGCATTTTGGCAGGGTAGTATCAACCCTTTGTAACCTTCGGCCTTGGCTTGTATTGCCATAGCAAGTACCCCTTTAATTGGGTACAAAAGTCCGTCTAAGCCTAGTTCACCCATGATAATATAATCCTGCAATAATGGTTGACTTGTTAATTGTTCAGATGCAGCTAATAAGCCAATAGCAATAGGTAAATCAAACGCAGCACCCGACTTTTTTAAATCTGCAGGGGAAAGGTTCACCACTACTTTTGTCCTTGGCATATGAAAGCCATTTGCTTTTATCGCACTCTCGGTTCTATGCAAACTTTCTTTCACTGAATTGTCGGGTAATCCAACAATACAATACCCTTGCCCCATACTCACATTCACTTCAATGGTTATGGTGATAGCTTCAATACCTAATAAGGCACTTCCCTTAATTTTAACGAGCATATTTTTGGTAGCAAGCTAGGATGCTTAGGGTAGTAAAATTTGCGTATAAATACTGAATTAGCTTAAACTAATGCATCAAGCATTGCGACCACTCCTTGGCGTTCTAATAGTAAGTAGCCAATTCTATCCGCACTAATTCCTGTTTTTAATTGATAATGGAATAGTAAGTCTTTCCCTTTTATTTCAGTTTCAAAGAAACTGAACTGTATATTGGGATATGATTTTAGTTCGTCGCTTATTTCATATAAGTGTGTAGATATAATAAACAAACTGGTTCTTGATTTTTGTAAACCTGTGATAACCTTAATGCTACATTTCATTGCATCTTGAATATTAGTGCCTTTAAAAAGTTCGTCAATCAACACAAAATACTTTTTTCCGTCACTAATTTTTTCAATTGTATTTTTTATTCTTTGCACTTCATTGAAAAAATAACTTTCTCCTTTTACAACATTATCTGCAATGGTAAGGTTGGTGATAAGCCCATCTAGTAAGGATAACTTTATTTTTTTTGCCGGTGCGCCCATCCCAATATGGGCTAAATACAATACAATGCCAATTGTTTTAATGAAAGTACTTTTCCCGGCCATGTTTGCGCCAGTAAGAAATAGTAAGTTGCTCTTATCAGAAAGGGTAATACTATTGTGAATTGGGTCCTTTACTAGCGGGTGTATTGCTGCTTCCACTTCAAAAAAGGGAGTGCTACTTTCTACCCAAGTTGGAAACTCGAAATGGTGAGTTTTGATAGCAGTGGCCATGCTATAATAAGCGTCTATCTCATAATAGCATTCAAGCAGGGATCTTGTATTGTTTCTATATTGGTAAATAAAAAAATTGGCCAATGACAATATTGACTGAGGGTTATTAAGGGCTGATTCAGCATGAATATTCGATAAGGCTGGGTGAGCTAGCAACCTTTTCACTTTATGCACCAATGCTTCTATGATTGCATTTTCGGTTTGCAATTCAAACAGGGCTACCCAATTATTCAGGTTTTGATAAAAGGTGACAAGGTGTTCTACCGAATATTTGAGTAACGAAAAATCGGATTTATTTGAAAAGCGGAACCAGTATGCTCCGAGCGCACTAATTTTATTAGGTATATTTTCAAAACTCGTTTCAAAAAATTTATCTATTACCAAGGTAGTGCCATTCGTTATTTTCATTGACGCCCCAAACGGTAATTGCTGTAAATATATAGCCAATGCCTTTTGCCGATTTAGGATTTCTTTATGGTTGGAGAGTGGTTGGGATAAATACTTTTCAAAAATTGCAACGCCCCCATTGGTTTTGCAATAGTTCAAGTGCGAAATAATCCCTTTACTTTCTTCATTATCAAATAGGCCAATATCTTGTAAGGTTATTTTATCTACTTGCATTACGAACTGTTAATTTATCCCCTGTTGAATTGTAGTCTTTCCCCTTTTTGTGCTTCATTAAACTGTCCTAAATGGTATGCTAAATGGCCATTTATAAAAGTGCTGTTTACTTGATAAGGGAAAGTGGTTCCTTCTAAAGGACTCCATCCGCATTTATATAAAATATTTTCTTTTGTAATGGTATAAGGATTTTCTTGTACAAGCACCAAGTCAGCATGATAACCTTCTCTTATAAATCCACGTTCTTTTATTTGGAAACAAGTTGCTACTGCATGACTCATTTTCTCCACCATTTTTTCCATACTCAATTTCCCTTCTTTTACATATTTCAACATCAACATTACGGAGTGTTGTACTAAGGGCAATCCTGCGTATGCATTTATGTATTCGACTTGTTTTTCTTCCCATGTGTGTGGTGCATGGTCTGTTGCAATAACATCTAATTGGTCATTTAGTAGCCCTTCCCATAAAGCTTTCCTATTTTCAGGGGCTTTAATTGCAGGGTTGCACTTAATTAAATTACCTTTTGCTGCATAATCGTCGGCAGTGAAATGTAAATGATGAATGCATACTTCGGCTGTGATGCGTTTTTCGGCCAATGGACGCATATTCGAAAATAATTGTAATTCCTTTGCGGTACTTATATGTAGTATATGTAATCGTGCATCAAATTTCTTAGCTAATTGAATGGCTTTAAATGAGGACTCAAAACAAGCTTCCTCATTTCTGATTATTGGGTGGTCTGAAGGTTCAAGCTTTTCTTTGACTGCCTCCAAGGCTGCTTTGTTTCTTTTTATAACGCTTTCTTCTTCACAATGTGTTGCAATCAATAATTCTGATCCTTCGAATATTCTTTCAAGTTGTATGGGGTTATCAACTAATAAATTACCTGTACTTGATCCCATAAAAATTTTCACGCCACATACGTCATTTTTTTTCTCGTTTGTTCTTAGTATTTCCTCTAAATTATCTTGAGAAGTACCCATAAAAAAAGAATAGTTCGCTAATGAATTAGTAGCTCCAATTGCGTATTTGTCTTCTAACAAGCTTTGTGTAAAGACGGGCGGTTGCGTATTGGGCATTTCCATAAAACTGGTAATACCTCCTGCTACTGCAGCCTTAGCTTCTGTATATATATTGGCTTTGTGTGTTAACCCAGGTTCTCTAAAATGTACTTGATCGTCAATGGCTCCAGGCAGTAAAAATTGGCCTTGCCCGTCTATTTCTTTAACTGCTTCTTTGGTGTCAATACTGGAAGCAATTTTTTCAATCCTTCCTTTTTTAATGAGCACATCACCACTAACTTTTTTCCCTTCGTTTACGATTGTGGTATTTTTAATAAGGTAACTACTCATTTTTCTAGTTTTCGATGTGTATGGTAAAATATATAAAATTAGAAGTCACTTTGTCTACTCCAGAAAGCAATGGATACTTTATTGAACCCGTTTTTCTTAAGTCTCTCAAGCCATAACTAAACTTTAGTTCGGGTGAAATAGTAGCATAGCGTAAATAAAAACTAAGACCAAGACCAAGTTCTAAGGACATATCCATTCCTTTGATTTCATTTTCATATGGGAAAGTGGGGGCTTCCTTAGTTGGCTTTTTTTCACTACTAAGGTCAAATGCAAATTTTGCGCCTGCCAATATATAATGCCTCATCATATCAGATTGCTTAAAAGCATTGTACCTGTCTGATTGAAATTTAAATGCAATTGGGAGGTCAATGATAGTAGACGGTATAGTATAAGAAAGTGTATCGTCTGTTGATATAAGTGGGGTGTAGGTTTGTAAATTATCGGTGGTATACTTGAATGCAATCCTGCTATCTGAAATAAGTAAAGTGGGGTTCACTCTAATTAATACTCTATTGGTTAATTTAAGTGTTCCTGTTAAACCTAGGTTTAAGTAAGGTGTAGATTGTGGTAATAAATATTTTGCAGCATCGTTTGTAGCTAACAAAAAATTTGGACCTCTTTTATAATTTAAGTAGCTGTTGCTTAATCCAATACTCATACCTAAATAATAAGGTAAGTCATCATGGTTTGGTTGAAAAATTTCGTCGTTTTGTGCAAACACAGAAATGCTACTCGCGAGTAAAATTCCAATTAATATTATTTGCTTCCGCAATAAATGCTGCATATGCCTAGGGTTAATTTTTGTTGGGAAACTTTAGTGAAACCAGCTTGTTCAAATATCTTTAAAAATGCGGGACCTTCTGGAAAAGCAATCACACTATCATTTAGGTAAGCGTAAGCCGCCTTATTTCCGGAAAATAATTGGCCTACTGTTGGTGTAATCCATTTCATATATAAATTGTAAAAAGGCTTGAACCAACTACTAGTGGGTTGCGAAAATTCTAGTATTACTAGCTTGCTTCCTGTTTGTAATACCCGATTTATTTCTTTCAAACCTTTTTCTAAGTCAGCAAAATTACGCACCCCAAAGGCTACCATTGCGCCATCAAATGAATTGTCTGGAAAAGGTATTTCAGTACTGTCTCCTAAGGAAAGTTGAATAGTATCATTCAACTTTTTGTCTGTAATTTTTATGCGTCCATATTGCATCATGCCTTCTGAAATATCTATACCTGTAATTTTAGTTGGCTGTATTTGTTGGTAGGCCATCAATGCCATGTCTGCTGTTCCTGTTGCAATATCTAAAAGGTGATTCATTTTCTTACCCTCGAAGTTTGCGATTGCCTTTTTTCTCCATCCTTTATCTATTCCAAGACTCAGAAACCGATTTAAAAAATCATATCTTTTTGCGATGGAATCAAACATGGAGGCCACTTGTTCTTTCTTTTCTGCTGAACTTTCACCATAGGGGACGATATTGTCGTGTGCATATTTGCTCATGGGGCAAAGATATTGAATTTGTGGGTGCTTTTTTGACTCGTTGTGTTCTTAACAAATACTTTTATCTTCGTAGTTCATGAAAGCTAGGATTTACAAATCTACAGGTAGTTGGTATTCGGTTAAGTCGGAAGATGGGGTATTTTATCAGGCTAGGATAAAAGGGGTGATAAAGCTTGACAATATTACGTCTACAAACCCTATTGCCGTTGGTGATTGGGTGCATTATGAGGCCGAAATAGACCAACCGACCCTTATGATTACCAAAATATTGGATAGGGACAATTATGTTGCCAGACAATCGCCCCATAACAAAAGGCAGCAGCACATTATAGCCTCCAACTTAGACCAAAGTATTTTACTGGCAACCCTAAAATCACCTAAAACCTCTCAAGGCTTTATAGATCGTTTTTTAGTGTCTTGCGAAGCTTTCCATATACCAGCTATCATTGTTTTTAATAAATCCGATATATATGGCGCAGGTGAAATGGCTATTTATGACCTCATGAAAGAAATGTATGAGGCAGTGGGTTATAAAGTGTTCCTAATAAGTATTGAACAGAAACAGGGTTTGGATCCATTAAAGGAAATACTTAGGGATAAGACTACTTTAGTGAGTGGTCATAGTGGAGTGGGGAAGTCGTCTTTTATTAATTATTTATTTCCCAATTTAGATTTGTCAACTCAGGAAGTGAGTGGTTGGAGTGGAAAGGGAATGCACACCACCACCTTTGCGCAAATGTATGATTTACCAAGTGGAGGATCGGTTATTGATACGCCTGGTATGCGCGAATTAGGGTTAGTAAATATGGAGAAAGAAGAATTAGCGCAATACTTTCCCGAGATGCGAGAAAGAATGAATGGTTGTCAATTCAATAATTGTCAACATATAAATGAACCAGGATGTGCTGTGAAAGCCGCTGTAGAAAAGGGTATTATAACTGAAGCGCGCTTCTTTAGTTATGTTGATTTATGGCATGGAATAGAAACGCACAAATATTAAGGGGCTTTATTTCACTAGGGATTTTGCTCAATATTTTTACTCGGAGCGTCATTATGTTCGGAAAACCAAGAAGCGTATTCTACATAATTGTTAGAGATTCTATTTATTGCTCCATTAATTAAATCTTCACTTACCATTTTTATTTTTTTAGCAGGTACGCCAGCATAAATACTTCCAGCTTCTACAACAGTACCTTCTAATACAACAGCACCAGCTGCAATAATCGCATTTGAATGTACTACACATGCATCCATTACAATACTGCCCATCCCAATTAATACATTATCATGAATAGTGCAACCATGAACCATTGCGTTATGCCCAATGGATACATTATTGCCAATATTGGTAGGGTGTTTTAGGTAAGTACAATGAATTATAGCTCCGTCTTGTATGTTTACCTTATTGCCCATTTTTATATAATGAACGTCACCACGTATTACCGCATTAAACCAAATTGAACATTCATCCCCCATTTGTACGTCTCCAACGATGGTTGCATTGGGTGCAATGAAACAATTTTCACCAAATTGAGGATCTTTCCCTTGAACTGATAGTATGGTTGCCATAAATATGCGACTTTTGTAATGCAATTTACTAGTAATGTCAAGAATAACCAATAGGCAACTTTTTTTTCAGCATTTAGCGCAAACCTCAGATAAGCCCATCGGCATAGAAGTTGCGTCGGCAAAAGGCATTTACATTCATGATGTGAATGGGAAAGCATTTGTGGACATGATTGCAGGATTTAGTGTCTGTAATATTGGCCACAGCCATCCTGATGTGATAAATGCCATAAAAGCCCAAGTAGAACAGTACATGCATGTAATTGTGTATGGTGAATTTGTACAAGCACCACAAGTACAATATGCAAAAGCATTGAGTAACTTGTTGCCCGAAAATTTACAATCTATTTATTTCACGAATAGTGGTGCCGAAGCAGTTGAAGGTGCAATGAAATTAGCGAAGCGTGTTACTAAACGCACAAAAATAGTGGCTTTTGATGGCGCTTATCATGGTAGTACACAAGGCGCGTTAAGTGTAATGGGGGATGAATATTTTAGAAATGCATTTAGACCCTTGTTGCCAGATGTTTTGCATTTGAGGTACAATAATTTAGAAGATGTTGATTTAATTGACAACACGGTAGCTTGTGTAATTGTAGAATTTGTGCAGGCAGAAACGGGTATTACGCCTGCCAATAAAGAATGGTTATTGGCACTTCGAAAAAAGTGTGATGCATTGTGTGCGCTTTTAATTGTAGATGAAATTCAATCAGGTTTTGGCCGCACTGGAAATTTATTTGCCTTTGAAGGATATGGGGTTGTGCCAGATATTTTGTTAGTGGGAAAAGCATTAGGAGGGGGGCTGCCACTAGGTGCATTTATTAGTGACACTAAAATGATGGGGACCTTAACCGACAATCCTGTATTAGGCCATATTACTACTTTTGGGGGGAATCCTGTTTCCTGTGCTGCAGGTTTTGCTGCCTTAAATGTATTAATGGAATCTAATTGGATAAATGAAGTGCAAACTAAGGAAGCGTATTTAATTGCGCATTTAACCCATCCTGCAATAGTGAATAGAAGCTACAAGGGCTTATGGATGTCACTGCAATTTTCATCGGCTGAGTTAACTAAA
This sequence comes from uncultured Bacteroidota bacterium, assembly GCA_903944755.1. Classification (GTDB taxonomy): domain Bacteria; phylum Bacteroidota; class Bacteroidia; order Chitinophagales; family Chitinophagaceae; genus Sediminibacterium. Next base: position 4,426 of record CAJATB010000061.1, on the reverse strand, counting down.
AAAATTGCGGCGGCTTGTATAACAAATGGCGTAATTACCGATTGGTTCTTGTTTGCTGAAGATAAAATACGCATTGCGCCTCCTTTGTGTATTACCATGGATGAATTAGCACTAGCTGTACAAAAAATACAGTTAAGTATTGATGAATGTATTTAGTTGAAAGGGAGTCAATTAACTTGAGGGTGATAATTAACTTGCACTAGATTTTTTCTTTTCTACAAAATTTGCTGTACAACTCCTCGTAAATTGGAATAATATTATGAATATCAAATCGCTTTGCTTGTTCAAGTGCGTTGTGTTTGAATGCCTTCAATTTTGCTTCGTCTTTTAATAATTCAATAGCACGTTTACTCATTGTTTCTACATCGCCTACATTTGCTGTATAGCCAGTTTTGCCATCAATATTAATTTCGCATAAACCACCTGCATTAGAACTAATCACCACAGTGCTTGCAGCCATTGCTTCCAAGGCAACTAGTCCAAAGCTCTCATATTCCGAAGGCAGTATGAATAAATCACTCACTGCTAAAATATCTTCCATTTGTTCTTGCTTACCCAGGAATCTTACATCTGCTTCTATTCCAAATTGTCTTGCTAAATCTTCTGCAATAGGACGCTCGGGACCATCGCCCACCATTAATAATTTTGCAGGAGTAGCTGCGTGAATTCTTTTGAAAATTTCCATAACATCTTCAATACGCTTTATTTTTCTAAAGTTAGATGCGTGGATAATAATTTTTTCGTCATGCGGTGCAATGACTTTCTTAAACGCTGCTAAGGGTTTTTTATTAAATCTTTTCAAGTCTACGAAATTATGAATGACTTGAATTTCTTTTTTAATATCAAAATGCTTTAAGGTTTCTTGCTTTAAATTTTCAGAAACTGCAGTTATCGCATCGCTTTCATTTATTGAAAAAGTAACTACGGGTTCGTAAGTTTTGTCTCTACCAACTAAAGTAATATCTGTTCCGTGTAGGGTAGTAATTACAGGAACTGAGCGACCGGTTTTTCCCTTAACAATTTGTTTTGCAGTATAGGCAGCTGATGCATGAGGTATTGCGTAATGTGCGTGAATTAAATCTAAATCATGGTTCAATATTACGTCCACCATAGTACTGGCCAATGCCAATTCATAAGGAGGAAAGTCAAACAATGGATAGGTTGGTACCCTTACTTCGTGGTAAAAAATATTAGTATGAAAACCACTTAATCGAACAGGCTGTTGATAAGTAATAAAATGTATTTCGTGTCCTTTTTCAGCTAATGCTTTACCAAGCTCGGTAGCTAAAACGCCACTACCACCAAATGTGGGGTAACAAACAATTCCAATCTTCATTTTTCGACGTATTGAACATGCAAATAACAACTAAATATTCAATAAAGTTTAATTATATTTAAGAATTAATTGAACGTTAAACTATTCACTATGCGTAAGCTCCTTCTTCTTGTTTTCTGTTTACCTTTTTTGGTTCAAGCACAAACAAACCAAGACAGTATCACTATTAAAAAAATGGCTGATGAAATTATGACAAATGGGACTGCCTATGATTTGTTAAGACAATTAACAAAAAATATAGGCGGGCGTTTGGCAGGGTCGCCACAACAACAAAATGCTGCTGTTTGGGGTAAGCGAAACATGGAAGCGTTCAATGCGGACAATGTGTATATGCAACCTTGCAAGACGCCTAATTGGCAACGTGGCGGAAAAGATTTTGCCGCGATTGTTGGGGTGAACGGGAAGGGACAAAATAGTAATTTAGAAGTGCTTGCACTAGGTAATTCTTTAGGAAGTAATGGGTTGGTGGAAGCTGAACTATTAGCTGTCGCTAATTTCGATGAATTAGAGAAAAGAAAAGCAGAAGTAAAAGGCAAAATTGTTTATTTCCATAGCATGTTCGACCCTACTAAAATTCAAACTTTTAGGGCTTACGGCGAATCGGGTATTTACCGCCGTTCTGGTGCTAGCCGTGCTGCTAAATATGGCGCGGTGGGTGTTATGATTCATTCTTTAAGTACTGCTCCCGATAATGCGCCTCATACTGGTGGGTTAGCGTACGATTCTGCTTATGCAAAAATTCCGGCAGTTGCATTAGGACCTTTAGATGCACAACAACTTTGGGCGCAAGCTAAAACTGCTAAGTTGCGTGTACAAATGCAGACTTATGGTTTTTTCTTAGCTGATGCAGATGAAAATAATGTAGTTGCAGAATTAAAGGGTTCTGAATTTCCAGCCGAAATTATTACCGTAGGAGGTCACTTAGATAGTTGGGATGTGAACGAAGGTGCTCATGATGATGGTGCTGGTATTGTGCAAACCATGGAAATTTTAAGAACCATGAAAGCCTTAAACTATAAGCCAAAAAGAACAATCCGTTTTGTGTTATTTGCAAATGAAGAAAATGGAGGTGCCGGTGGCGATAAATATGCTGAACTAGCTAAGTTGAATAATGAAAAGCATATTTATGCTTTAGAAAGTGATGCTGGTGGCTTTACACCAAGGGCAATTGGTATTACTTGTTCTCCAGAACAGTTTACTAGTTTTTCAAAATGGAACGCTTTATTAAAACCATATGGTACTGAAATTACTGCAGGTGGAGGTGGTGCTGATATTGGTCCTTTGAAAAAAGTTTTTAGTGATATTGTTTTGTCTGGATTAGTGCCGGATAGTCAGCGTTATTTTGATTTACATCATGCTAAAACAGATGTGTTCGAAGCAGTTAATAAAAGAGAATTATTATTAGGTGCCGTTAATATGGCAGCGATCATTTATTTGATTGACCAGCATGGAGTTCAGCCTTAATATTTTTATATTAATCTATAGGTATAAGAAACAGATCTCTCGTCTCTCCATAAAAGGTTCGTCTCGAGATGTTTCTTATACCCATTGAATTTAATCTCAGTAAATACGGCGGCCTCAGCGGGGAGCGAAGAAAAAATTAAGAAGACGCGGCAGCGTCTGATGTATAGAAATAAAGAAGCCCTTAATTTTTAGACTGCCCCCAAAAAGTTAGACACTTAATGGGGGCATTTTTATGAATAAAACTACCAAGTTCACTTATGAATTCAAGCTTCAATGCGTTGAAGCTGTTATCAAAGGCAAGCGAAGCGCCTTTGATGTAGCAAAAGAAAATGTTATTGTCAGGGGGAATCTGCGGCTTTGGATAAAGCGTTATGAGTTATATGGCAAGGCAGGTCTTCGGAAAAAAGTTTACCAGCCATATGATATAACTTTTAAGCTTAAGGTTTTACAATCCATTGAAAGGGAAAATCTATCTTTGAGAACAGCTTGTGCCAGATTCAAGATACCAAGCATGTCAACTATAATAAAGTGGCAAAGGGCATATGAATCCGAAGGTGTACAAGGCTTAACTAATAAACCAAAAGGTCCTCCGCCAAAGATGAAACCACCAATCAAACGTAAAGCAAGAAAGTCTTCAAAACCTTTAACACGTGAACAAGAGTTATTGGAAGAGCTAGAATACTTAAGAGCAGAAAATGCCTTGCTAAAAAAGCTCCAAGCCTTAGTTCAAGCAGACAAAAAGCAAAAGCCATAATAGAACTAAGGCAGCAACACAATTTGGCAACACTTCTCAAGTGCGTAAAGATGGCAAGGAGTAGTTTTTATTACTATGCAAAGCAAGACTCGAGTGATAAGTATGACGAAGTGAAGAAAACGATAGAGCGTATTTATCACAAACACAAGGGCAGGCTTGGTTATAGGCGTATCACAATACTACTTCGTCAAAGTGGACTTGTAATTAATCATAAGACTGTTTTTCGTTTAATGGATAGCTTAAAACTAAAAAGTTTGATAAGAAGAAAGAAATACAAATCTTATAAAGGAGAGCAAGGGAAAATAGCACCAAATATTTTGGACAGATCTTTTAAAGCAAAACGACCTAATCAAAAGTGGACAACCGATGTAACTGAGTTCAATGTATCAGGAAAGAAACTTTATTTATCCCCTGTTTTAGACTTATACAATCAAGAAATCGTTTGCCATGAACTATCAGAACGTCCAGATTTTAAAAGTGTCATGAGTATGCTAGGAAAGGCTTTAAAAAAGACGGAGAAATCTAAATCATTAATGATGCACTCTGACCAGGGCTGGCAGTACCAAATGAAACAATATCAATCTATTTTAAAACAAAATGGAATTAAGCAAAGCATGTCAAGAAAAGGAAATTGTTTAGACAATGCTGTAATGGAAAACTTCTTCGGAACGCTTAAATCAGAACTGTTTTATCTAAATAAATATGAGTCAATTAGTCATTTAAAAAAAGAAATCAACGAATACATCAAATACTATAACCAAGACAGAATCAAACTTAACCTAAATGGAATGAGCCCGATACAATATCGAGCTCATCACTTTAAAACTTAATTATTAACTTCGTCCAACTTTAGGGGTTCAGTCCAAAATTCG
>CAJATB010000060.1 GCA_903944755.1 uncultured Bacteroidota bacterium | reverse complement strand
GGTCAAGGCGTGTTTAATTTCTTTCCCAGCCTTGTGCATATGCCCAGGATACCATTGGATAAGCATGAGTTTGTTCCAAAAAAATACAGAGCCAGTTTGAATTCTTATTTCATATATACCATTTGTTCCTGTTATACTCTTTAAATAAATAGAAGGAACAACTTCAACATCTTCAATTAATCGAATAGTCCAAAGTATCTTTTCCTTTACTCTATTATTTTGTTTTACAAAGAACTGCTCAAAATAATCTTTATATAATACAGCTGTTCTAAATTTCTTATTTGTATTCAATATCAAAGTTAATTGAAGTTGCCCAATGGGGCAACTATTTTATTAATAGTTTTTCAATGACTATATTAATAAATATGTAAACTTGAGATTTAAGTATAAATACGTTTCGGGATTGTCGGCTTCGTTGCACTTCGCCGACCTCCTCGGCTGTGGCCTTACCCAAAGCCTTCCAAACAAACACTGCGTATTTGTTTGGCTTTTTTTATGCTCATCCGCTCAATCAAGCAAGCTTGTTTCGCGGCTTCGCACAAAAAAAGCCTTCCCGATTGCTCGGGAAGGCTTTGTAGCCGGTACGGGAGTCGAACCCGTCTTTCCAGGATGAAAACCTGGCGACCTAACCGATAGTCGAACCGGCCATCTACTTAAAGACATTTGGTCTATCGGGTCGCAAAAATAGGATAGAAGGGGCTTTCTGCCAAAAGATTTTTGTTTTTTTTACACTAAAATCATTTTAATTTTCGCAGTATCCGAAATGCAAATCAGCCGCATTGTGACTAATACAACCAACTGTTCGTTTGAAATCCCTGATTTTATTGATTTCTTAATAGTTTTCTCGTTCCTTTTTAAGGATAAAATTTAAAATGATTGTACCTTAGCAGCTCCTATTGAAAAAATAAAAATTAATACAATGAGTTCAGTTAAAGTTGCAATCAACGGTTTTGGCCGTATCGGACGTCTGGTTTACCGTCAAATTTATAATATGGAAGGTATCGAAGTGGTAGCGATCAACGATCTTACTTCTCCATCGGTATTGGCACATTTGCTAAAGTATGACAGTGCTCAGGGCCGTTTTGATGCGGAAGTGAAAGCAACTGAGGATTCAATTTTAGTAAACGGGCATTCAGTTAAAATATACGCTCAACGTGATCCAGCTCAAATTCCTTGGGGAGCGCATAATGTGGATGTGGTAATTGAGTCAACAGGCTTCTTTACAGACAAAGAAAAAGCGGAATTGCATATTAAAGCAGGTGCAAAGCGAGTAGTAATTTCTGCTCCAGCAACTGGCGATATGAAAACTGTTGTTTTTAATACCAACCACGAAATTTTAGATGGTACTGAAACAGTAATTTCTGGTGCATCATGTACCACAAACTGTTTAGCGCCGATGGCTAAAGTGTTAGAAGATAATTACGGAATTGTTACAGGTTTAATGTTAACGGTTCATGCTTATACAAACGATCAAAATACATTAGACGGACCACATCCAAAAGGAGATTTACGTCGTGCACGTGCTGCTGCTGCAAATATTGTACCTAATAGTACAGGTGCTGCAAAAGCAATTGGTTTAGTATTGCCTAGTTTAAAAGGCAAGTTAGATGGTTCTGCACAACGTGTTCCAACAATCACTGGTTCTTTAACTGAATTAACT
>CAJATB010000059.1 GCA_903944755.1 uncultured Bacteroidota bacterium | reverse complement strand
TACCATACAAACGAATCATTTTTTTAGCTAGGTCGGCAATGGCTACTGGTTGGCCCATATCAAAAACAAATATCTCACCACCATTACCCATACTGCCTGCTTCTAATACCAATTGGCAAGCTTCGGGGATAGTCATAAAGTAACGCGTGATATTGGGGTGGGTCACTGTTAGTGGACCACCCTTTTCAATTTGTTCCTTAAACCTATTAATTACGGAACCATTGGACCCAAGTACATTTCCAAAACGGGTAGTAATAAATTTAGTGTATTGGTTTGCTTCGCTGGATAAGCCTTGTACATACATTTCAGCCATTCGCTTACTGGCACCCATTACATTGGTTGGGTTCACCGCTTTATCGGTACTTATCATTACAAACCTTTCGGCATTGTATTTCACTGCTAAGTCGGAAACTATTTTGGTACCAACCACATTATTCCTAACTGCTTCGGTTGGGCATAGCTCCATCATTGGAACATGTTTGTATGCTGCAGCGTGGTATACATAATGTGGTTGGAAGGTTTGGAACATGCCTTCAATCCTTTTCTCGTTGGTTATATCGGCTAAGAAAGAAACACAGTTTACATGGGTACCACCTTCCTGTAATTCTAATTCCAAATTATGCAAAGGCGTTTCGGCCTGGTCACATAAAATTATCATTTCTGGTGCGTAAGGAATTAATTGTCGTACAATTTCACTTCCTATAGAACCAGCTGCACCAGTAACCAAAACACGCTTCCCTTTTATTTGAGCCCGTATTTGATTGTTGTTAATTACAATAGGGTCGCGTTCTAATAAATCCTCAATTTTAATACTTTGTAATTGATTACTCGAAAATTTACCCTCGGCCCACCTTGTATAAGGTGGCACACTTAATACTTTTATATCATGGTCTAAACAAAAATCGACTACTTCGTTTTTGCGCTTAGTGCTTAAACTAAAACTTGCTATGATTAATTCATCAATTACTTGCGTTGTTACCATTTTGGCAAACTCGCCGTACCTTACTACAGGTACCCCATTTAATTGTTTCTTTGTTTTCTTTTTATCGTCGTCAATAAAAGCAACAATATGAATATTAGAATGTCCGTCGTTTTCTAAAACACGCTGTGTGGCAACACCTGTATCCGCTGCTCCAAAAATGACTACATTCTTTTTAATCATTTTGTAGTTTTTGGCGTAAGAAAATAAATACTTCACCAAAACACGATAAGTCATTAAAAACAAAAAGCTAAATGTGGCGTACACTATTAACACCACATTACTTAAACCAAAGCCATCCACAAACCGAATGGAAAGGCCATTCACTAAAAATAATAATACAGTTGAAACTAAAACCGAAATTGCAATACGAATAGCGTCCTGCAAGCCGGTGTACCTAACTATACCCGAATAGGTTTTAATGGAAGTAAACACCAAGCTATTGGTAATTACTACTAGTAAAGCAGTATTCATAATAGCTTCCCAATTTATCCCTACAAGTGTTAGGTTATGGCTAATTGCAATAGCCAATAAAAAGGAAAATAGTGAACCCCCAATGTCTAATATAAATATCACCCAACGAGGGACAATACTAAATTTTTTAAACATAACGTTTGTTTTTGATTGATACATACAACGGGGGGATTGTATTAAATAATAGGACGAAGCCTTATTTAAGCAATAATTTTTTTATACAATTGACCAAATACTAAATACAATACGGTTAGGAAACCTGCCAAAAATCCGCCAAGGACTAGCGATTTTAGTTTGCCTACTTTTTCTTTTTCTAAAGGAAAGATAGGCCTGTCAATTACTTGTATTAATGGCGTTTCCTTGCGGAGTGCCATTTTAGACATTTCCAAATTGGTCACTAAGCTGGTTAACATGGCCGTGTTCGCTTGCACGTCCACCTGCCTGCGCGCACCTGGGGTACGCTTTACATTCATTGCCATGTTTAAATTAAATACATTGTCGGCTGCGGTGGCGACACCTGTTATAGCGCTATTTAGTTCGGCACGTATACTGTCGGTTTGCTTTTGCAAAATTTCAACATTCATGCGCGCTTTTTTGCTTTTTATTTCAACGTAGTATTCGGATGTTTCAAAAGCCAATGTTTCACAAAATGATTTAGCAAATTGTTCGTTGTTAGCACTTACGTCAATATTTATAATACTAATTTTTTTGTCCTTCTGTGCAATAGTTAAATTATTTTTTGCCATGCCTGCCGCCAGACCTTTTAAAATACTATCCTGTTGTAAAGTAAATTTTGTGCGGTCGGCGTCAATAGGAAAACTTAATCCCTTTAATAACGGCTTTTGGTCCCAGCCTTTTTTCATTTCACTAAATTCTAAATAATAGTCGGCCAAGCTTTGTGTTTTGCCATTAACTGTAATAGGCGATAAAAGTGTTTTTTCAACTAACTTCCTACTTTTCATTAATTCTACTAAGTTCGCTCCTGCAAAAGCACCACCAGCACTAGTGCCTAAATCAATACCAAGGGAACTAGCTAAGCCCAATGCTCCACTTAATCCCCCGCCTCCGCTTTTCTCGTCCTCCATTGCAAATGTCAAACTTGCTTTATATACTGGCTTTTGAAAATAAGCATAGGTGAATCCAATCAATCCACCTATAATACCAGCAAGTACTATTAATTTCCACTTAGTCAGTAAAAAAGTATACCACTCCTTTATTTTTACT
>CAJATB010000058.1 GCA_903944755.1 uncultured Bacteroidota bacterium | reverse complement strand
AAGTCGAAAAAAATCATTTTTGACATATAATGTTATTTTTAAAATATTCTTAAATAAGGTGTAGTTACTTGTAATTAAACAATTGCAAGTACATCACTTTCGCGCATAATTAATAAATCCTGACCCTCAATTTGGATTTCTGTACCTGCGTATTTTCCGTATAAAACAGTGTCGCCAACTTTAACAGTTACAGGCTCGTCTTTTTTACCAGGACCTGCGGCTACAATTGTTCCACGCTGTGGTTTCTCTTTTGCAGTATCAGGGATAATGATTCCTCCAGCTGTTTTTTCTTCAGCAGCGGCAGGCATAATAATTACTCTGTCGTGAAGTGGAGTAATATTTAGTTTTTTAGCCGAACTCTTAGCCATACTTTATCGTTTTTAATTATTAATAATGTTAATACACCTTAGGTATCGATAACCATGCCAATGACTTATTATTCATATATATAGGTCAAAATTTCAGTTTATCAGTACTTTTTCAGTCAGGGAGGCAAATCTATGCCTAAAATTGCAAGCTTTAGTGATGTATTGCGTAAATAATGTCAGTTTTTACCAATTATTTGAATAGATTTGCACCCCGAATAAGCTCTTACAAATATGATGAACAGAAGAAACATCCGAATTAAAGTAATGCAGGTTTTATACATGCTTGAAACCCAAAAACAGGGAAATTCAACAGCATTACTTCAAAAAGAATTTGACAAAACACGCAACTTGTTTGTTTTTCTGGTTCATTTACTGCATCAAGTGGCATTATATGCCGAAGTAGAGTCCCAACAGCGTTCCGCTAAAAACTTACCTAATGAAGGCGATTTAACCTTCAATATTAAAATTGCAGGCAATAGTATTGTTTGGCAAACTATTGAATCTGAGGGGTTTAAAAAGGTTTTTGAAATTGTTAAACCACAACAATGGATTGACAAGGATTTAGTTAAAAATTTGTTCCGTCAGCTAACCGAATCAGCTGTTTACAATACCTATATTTTGGAAGAAAACAGGGATAAAGCAAAAGACAAAGAGATTCTTAAGTTCATTTTTGGTACCATCATACTAGGCGCAGAAAATGCGGTCGATTATATCGACGAACATTTTTCTAACTGGGAAGATGAGGGTGACCTTATGATTGGCTTTATGTTAAACTATATTCAGAAACCAACAAGTGTTGATTTCTTTGACTTAGTAGGCGCAGAAAAATTGAAATTTGCGACTGATTTGTTACAAACAGCAATAGATAAAAAAACCGTTACAGAAGAAATTATCAAACCAAAGTTAAAGAACTGGGATCCAGAACGTATTGCAATGATAGATATGATATTGTTACGTTTGGGTGTTTGCGAGCTATTGTATTTTGACACCATTCCTACAAAAGTTACCATTAACGAATATATTGACCTTGCCAAGGAATATAGCACGGAACAAAGTGGACATTTCGTTAATGGAATATTGGATAATATCCATAAAGAATTGGTGGGAAATGGCAAAATTCAGAAAATAAATCATAAAGCTAAATAGTAGTTAAGCACTATATTTGCAATTCGATTAGTATATTAAATTTATAATTTTTTAAATAAAACAAAATGACACAAATTTTATTACAAGCTCCTCAGGGTGGTGGTACTTTTCAATTAATTATGTTAGGTGGTATTATTGTTGTATTCTGGTTTTTCATGATACGCCCACAAGCTAAAAAAGCTAAGGAACAAAAGAAATTCATTGACAATGTTCAAAAAGGAGATAAAGTAGTTACAATTGCTGGTATTCATGGAACAGTGAATAAGGTGAACGAGGACAACACTTTGCAATTAGAAGTAAGCCCTGGCAGCTATATTAAGATTGAAAAGTCTTCAATAAGCTTAGAATGGTCTGCTGCTGTTAACAAATAAAACATTTGTTTAAATAGAAATTGAATCCGAAATTGAGGGAACTTAATTTCGGATTTTTTATGGCTAAGATAATTGGTTTAACAGGAGGGATAGGTTGCGGTAAAACAACCGTAGCTAAAGTGTTTGCCACTTTGGGTATTCCTGTTTTTAATGCTGATGTAGTTGCTAAAGAATTAATGCAAAACGATCCAATACTAAAACATAAATTAATTGAAGCATTTGGTGAGCATGTTTTTGCGTATGGGCAACTTGATCGTAACTACCTTGCTAAAATTGTTTTTGCAGATATAAACCAACTTGAACGCCTTAATGCATTGGTTCATCCTATTACTATTCAAGCAGCAAAAGCATGGGCAGCAAAGCAAAATACACCCTATGTAATTAAAGAAGCGGCACTTGTATTTGAATCAGGTTCGGGGGAAGGGTTGGCAGGTGTTATTGGAGTGACTGCACCTTTGTCCTTAAGAATGCATCGTGTAATGCAAAGAGATAATTGTACAAAGCAAGAAGTAGAAAAGCGCATGCAAAATCAAATAAGCGATACAATTAAAATGAAATTATGCGACTGGGTAATTATAAACGACGACCAAGCTTTAGTGGTGCCGCAAGTAGTTGCTTTGCATGAAAAATTAATGCAACAATTTTCATAAAAAATTTAGCTACGCACACTTTTTATACTTCAATTGTAGCTTAAACTTCCTTGATAATTTTAAAACACCAACGCTTTAATTTTCCTTCAAAATCGAATGGGGTAGTAGCCCTAGTAATGTCTCTTATGCTTTTACTATGGATGCTTTCCTTGTCTAAGTTAAATTGTGTAAAGTTGGTACTAAAATACAATACCCCTCCAACTTTCATACCCACTAGCATATCATTAATTAATTCCACATGGTCTCTTTGAATATCTAACACGTCCTTCATTCTTTTACTATTACTAAAAGTAGGGGGATCCATAACTACTAAATCATAAAAATTACGGGGTATGGTTTTCAAGTATTGTTTTACATCGGCATGAATGAATTGGTAAGCACTAGATGGTTTTATACCATTTAGTTTAAAATTTTCTTCGCTCCACGCCAAATAGGTTTTAGATAAGTCAACGGAGGTAACCGACTTTGCACCCGCCAATGCAGCATATACCGAAAAGGAACTCGTGTAACTAAATAAGTTTAAAAAATTTGTATCCTTACTTTCTGCTTGCACCATTTGCCTTGTTAAACGGTGGTCAAGAAATAAACCAGTATCTAAATAGTCGGTTAAGTTTACTAAAAATTTCAAACCATTTTCTTGCACCGTAATAATTTTTGACTCAGCTACTTCGGCTTCTTTTTCATATTGGTCTTCCTTATGAGACATCCTTTTTCTAAGTCGCAGGAACATATTTTCTTCTGGTACGCCAGTCATCTCGGCAACAACCCGCTTGCAAGCTGCAAACCATGCGTCATGTTCCTCGTCGGTTAGGTTATGCCGTCTATTATACTCGGCTATATAAATGTAATGCTCGTATATTTCAATACAGATAGGGAATTCTGGTAAATCGCGGTCAAACAATCTCCAACAAGTGACATTTAATCGCTTGGCTTGTTTTATCCTATGCTTATAGTTTTTAAGCAGTCGGTTATGGAACATCTCAAATTTATCGTTACTCATATAACTGTATCTATAAAAAAAGAAGCGTTAATGATTTAACGCTTCTAAAATTAATTAATTTAAAGGAACAGACCTTATTATTAATGGGCTATATTTTAAAAAAAGAATGGACTATTGAAGTTTAGCCAATGCTTCTCTAATTCTTGCCCACGCTTTTTCAATATTTGACATGTTATTTGCAAATGAAAAACGAACACAATTTGGTTCGCCGAACGCGTCACCCATTACTGAAGAAACGTGAGCAGTGTTTAACAAGTACATGCTAAAATCAGCTGCATTTGCAATGGTTTGTGTACCATCTGATTTACCATAGTAACTACTAACATCAGGAAATACGTAAAATGCACCTTCTGGAGCAAAGCATTTAAAACCTGGCATAGCATTCACTAATTCTAATGTTTTAGTGCGACGACGTGTAAATTCCTCAGTCATTGCAATAGATGGCTTTAAGTCGCCAACTAAAGCAGCTACTGCAGCTTTTTGAGTAATTGAACAAGTTCCTGAAGTAAACTGACCTTGTAATTTTTCCATTGCCTTTGCAATGTCAACATTTGAAGCGGTATATCCTAAGCGCCAGCCTGTCATTGCGAAACCTTTACTCAAACCATTAATCACTACTACTTGATCTTTAATATCGGTGAATTGGGCAATACTTTCGTGCTTGCCTTCAAAATTGATATACTCATAAATTTCATCTGATAAAATAGTTATACCAGGATATTTTTTAAACAAATTCGCTAATGCTTCTAATTCATCTTTACTGTAAACAGCTCCTGAAGGATTACAAGGAGAAGAGAACATAAATACTTTTGTTCTTGGTGTAATAGCAGCTTCCACTTGTGCTGGACTTACTTTAAATTTCTCCTCAACAGTACTTCTTATTTCGACTACTTTGCCTCGGGCAATTTTTACTAGTTCAGAATAAGTTACCCAGTAAGGAGTTGGAATAATTACTTCATCGTCTTCGTCTACTAATGCTAAAATTGCATTTGCTAAACTTTGTTTTGCACCTGTTGAAGTAATTATATTTTCAGGTTTATAGTCTAAGTTATTGTCGCGTTTTAATTTTGTACAAACTGCTTCTCTTAAATCGGCGAATCCTGCTACTGGTGTGTAGTGACTCCAGTTATCGTTAATAGCTTTTATTGCAGCATCCTTAATATGTTGTGGGGTATCGAAGTCGGGTTCGCCCAAACTTAGGTCAATTACATCCACTCCGCTTGCTCTTAGCTCACGTCCTAATTTTGCCATTTTTAAGGTTTCTGGCTCGCTGAATCTGTTTAGTAAAGAAGATAGTATCATTTGCTTTATAATTTGATACTGTAAATTTCGCTAATTATTGGCAAACAGCTGTAAGTTTTAGGATTTACTATGTATAAAATTATGCAGTATTTGTTAATATCCTCGGTAAGTACTGACCTCATTATATTTGCCAAAACTGCTTATTCAGTAAGTAGGTTGTCAAAGTTGGGTAAAATAGCCTTTTTTCGTTTTAGTTCAAAGTTGTATAATAGCTGCCCAAGGTTTTTCATAAAAGGAAGGCCCACTGTTTCATAGTCGTATTTGTTGTCATTTAAGATACCATCTTCATTACAATAAATTACAGCACTCACTAAAAATTCAATCTTGTTCTTTTTGTCTATGATATAGGCGTTATCTAACAAAAAACCATAAGCATCGCCGGCCTTATTATAAATAGTAATATCGGTTGGCAAAGGCGTCCTATTTGCACCAGCTAATAAAAACTTGGTAATATTAGCATAGTAATAACTTGTGTCATAAGTTGGATAAGTTGATGCAGTAGGTGAAGTACTCATCCATTTTAGTAAAAATTTACGGTCATCATTTGTTAAATTAAAACGGTGCTTTGCTGGAGTTTGGTCAGGAAATAGTACCGAGCGTAAAATTTGATGTAAGTCACTTAAGTAAATTCTATTTTTTTCTGAAAAGTTTAATGGTGCATTAATTAATGAATCATTGTTGTCTAAATAGCCATTGCCAATAAAAACATTGTAATTTGGTAAGGGTTGTTTATTAAATAACGGGGTTTGTTGATAAACTAGTTTACCCGCGTCATCATAAAAATTAATCGCTTGTGTTTGTCTGTTTTCATCTCCCTTTCGGCTTATTTCAAGTCGGTTCCTAATAAAAGCATTTGTATATCCTTTTGTAGCTAAACCTGAGTGAATTTGTTCTTGCCCTATAAATTCAAATAACCTGTTGGCTGCATTATTGTCACTTACTAAAAATATTTCCTTAATAGCTTGGGCGATTGTTTGTTTACCATCTATTGAGTATGGGTTATTAAATATTGTTTCTTGCCTACCTGTAACACTATCATAAGTCATCATGGTATACTTTGTTAAACCATTTATTTTTAAATTATTAATTTTTTCTAATGCTAGAATTGCAAGTGGCATTTTTACAGTACTCGCTGGGTAAAAGTATTCAATAGGGTTTAAGCGGTAATGGTGTTCTTTAAAATGAGGAATGTTTTTATTATCCCGGATAATTTGTGTGTATATTATTTGTACACGGTACTTATTTGGTTGGCTAGTAATTTTTTCAAACTGTTCAGGTTGTTGCAACATTAAATCAAGAAGCAATTTGTCAGTATGCTGCCCATTCGAATGAATTAGTATAAAACATAACAATAAGGAAATAGTAAATTTCATACTCAAATGTATCAAAAACTAGCCTACATTTGAGTATGAATGCAGAAAAATTTATTTCAGTTTTTGAAATGTTTAAGGTTGCAGTTGGACCTTCAAGTTCACATACACTAGGGCCATGGAGGGCTGCACAAATGTGTATGGAGCCTTTTATTGCCAATGGGACAATAGATGAAATTCAAGCTATTCAAGTTTTACTATATGGTTCACTTGCAAAGACAGGTAAGGGACATGGCACCGATATGGCTGTGCTTATGGGTTTATTAGGGGAAGACCCCATTACAATTGACACTAAATTACTTATCCCAAAAGTAAATGCTATTAAATCAACAAAAGAATTATTGATAGGGGGTAAAAAATTGATTCCATTTAACTACGAACAGGATATACTTTTTTTAAAAGACAAACTATTACCACATCATCCTAATGCCTTACAATTTGTTATTCATTTAGCAGAAAAAGCAAAAACATTTACTTATTATTCTATAGGTGGTGGTTTTGTAGAATCGGAAGCCGACCTATTTGAATATGAGAAGCTGAATAGTAAACATGCATTGAACCTAATACAAATTGATGTTCCTTTTAATTTTACAACTACAGCAGAATTATTACATTGGTGTATAAAAACTGGGTTGCCTATTAGTGAGATTGTAAAAGAAAACGAAAAAACGTTATTATCGGAAATTGAATTAGATACCCAGTTAGCTTCAATTTGGAATGTAATGCAAGATTGTGTTTTTAATGGATGCCATACAGAAGGTATATTGCCAGGAGGGTTACAAGTAAGAAGACGTGCCTTTGATTTAAATAAGCAATTACTGAAAGGAGCTACTTACGAAAATATTGAACAATGGAAGGATTTGATAAAAAAAGGAGGAACCGATTTTAAATATATTCTTGATTGGGTAAGTTGTTTTGCATTAGCCGTTAATGAAGAAAACGCTTCATTCGGTAGGGTAGTTACTGCGCCTACTAATGGTGCCGCGGGCGTCATACCAGCTGTGCTTTTTTATGCAATTTTATTTTGTGATAAAAACAATCCCGATGCTATTCGACGTTTTTTATTAACTGCAAGTGCCGTGGGTACTTTATTTAAATACGGTGCAACCATTTCTGCAGCAATGGGCGGTTGTCAAGCTGAAATTGGAGTTTCCTCGGCAATGGCTGCTGCTGCATTAACTGAATTACTAGGGGGCAATCAAAAACAAAGTTTAATGGCGGCTGAAATAGCAATGGAACATCATTTAGGATTAACCTGTGACCCTGTTGGAGGGTTAGTTCAAATACCTTGTATTGAAAGAAACACCATGGGGGCAATTAAAGCCATCACTGCAGCTCAGCTTGCATTACAAAGCAAACCCGATTTCGCATTGGTGAGTTTAGATAAAGTGATTAATACCATGTGGAATACCGCGTTAGATATGAGTGTTAAGTACAAAGAAACAGCCGATGGCGGATTAGCTATTCAAATACCAATTGCACTTGCAGAATGTTAGTGGTACCTTATAATAATGTTTCAATTAATATAAATTTTTTCTGCTAATGCTAACATTATTGGTTAAATGAATTCCTTAACTGTGTTTTAAGATGCCTCATTTTCTGCAAATTCGTAATTCGAATAGTCTTGAATAACATTATATAAAGTGCCTCTTTCAATGGGTTGTCTGCGTCCTTGTTTTATTAAACGTACTAAATCCTCCGTACTCATTGCAGGAGTTTGTTCTTCACTGCCTGCCATAGAATATATTTTAGTAGTATCGTCAATTGTGCCATCAATGTCGTTTACACCATAGCTTAATGTTAATTGGGCAGTATCACGTCCTAGCATTGGCCAATAGGCTTTAACATGAGGGAAGTTGTCCATATAGATCCTGGAAATTGCATACATTTTCAAATCGTTCGCTAAGGTAGACTCTTCAATATAGCTCATTTCGTTTCCATCATTTCTAAATTTCAGAGGAATGAATGTATTAAATCCTTTTGTCTCGTCTTGCAATTGGCGTAAACGTTCCATATGGTCAATTCGGTGTTTGTATGCTTCTATATGACCGTATAATAAAGTAGCATTACTATGCATACCTAATTCGTGTGCTGTTTTATGAATTAATAACCACTCGTCAGCAGTAGCTTTATCTTCACAAATTTTTGTTCTAATTTCTGGGTGAAATATTTCAGCGCCGCCACCAGGCAAAGAATCTAAACCAGCTTCGTGCGCTAATCGCATTCCTTCAGCTACGCTTACTTTTGCTTTTCTAAACATATAATCCAATTCAACAGGCGTAAAAGCTTTTATATGTAATTCGGGACGATGCGCTTTTATAGCACGCATTAATTCCAAGAAAAATGCTAAAGTTAATTTAGGATGCACACCTCCAACTATATGCACTTCCGTCACTGGCTTGCCGTCGTATGATTTTACGATATCTAACATTTGGTCAATAGTCAATTCCCAACCTTCTTCTTTATGGGCATATAATTTTGAATAAGAACAGAATTTGCACGAGAAAACACAAACATTGGTAGGT
Organism: uncultured Bacteroidota bacterium; assembly: GCA_903944755.1. GTDB lineage: Bacteria > Bacteroidota > Bacteroidia > Chitinophagales > Chitinophagaceae > Sediminibacterium. Next base: position 11,487 of record CAJATB010000058.1, on the reverse strand, counting down.
TCAATATGGAAATTTTTATTGAAATAGGTTTTGTCGCCATGTAATGATTCGCGCTTCCAATTGGCTAGAGCGCCAACATAAGGGAGGGACGCTTTTTCAAATAAATAAACACCTTCGTCAAATAAAATTCGTTCGTTATGAATAACTTTAGTGCCTATTTTTTTTAGTTGATTATCTTGTTCTGCATCTATAATAACTTGTATATTCTTTGTACTCATTTCTTTGCTATTTGTGGAATAGTGCAAAGTTACGAAATATACAAATAGGGCATAGGTATAAACACCTAATACTCGTCATAAAAATTGAAAATTAGCCTACTAAAATACCTGCTATACTAGCTGACAAATAAGAAGCTAAAGTGCCACATAGTAATGCTTTAAGGCCAAGTTCTGCCAAGTCCTTGCGACGGCTAGGCACTAATTCTCCAATACCTCCAATTAACATCCCTACACTGCTAAAGTTAGCAAATCCACAAATGGCGATACTTACAATAAACAATCCTTTTTCAGTTAAAATTGGAACGGTATTACTAGTTAAGCTTTTGAATGCTACAAACTCATTAATGGTTAATTTTTGTCCTAAAAGGGTAGCTGCGTTTTGTATGTCAACATTCGGTATACCCATTGCCCATGCCATTGGATAAAATAGTTTACCAAAAATATAGTTCAAACTCAAGTTTAAATCTGCACTAAATAAATGTCCAATTTTGAACAAACTCCAATCTATTAATGCAATTAAGGCTATAAATCCTATTAACATGGCAATTACATTCATGGCAATTTTAAAACCTTCTCCTGCGCCATGCGTAATAGCATCAATGGTATTACTATATTGACTTTTTACTTCTAGAGTAACTTTGCCCATAGTTTGTGAAACTTCTGTTTCAGGGAAAATTATTTTTGCTATCACTAAAGCTCCTGGAGCCGCCATCAAACTTGCCGTAATTAGCTTAGGTGCCAAGTCCATACCTGCTTGTGCTCCCATATTTGCATACACTATTAAAATACCGCCAGCGATACATGCCAAGCTACCACTCATACTTGCCAATAGTTCACTTTTAGTCATGGTAGGTAAATAGGGACGAATCATTACTTGAGCTTCAACCTGTCCTACAAAGGCACTTGCTACATTACTTAGTGCTTCTGCGCCACTAACACGCATTATAAAGTTCATCGCTTTGGCAATAAATGCAACTATTCTTTGCATTATACCAAAATGATAAAAAAGTGCTACCAATACACAAACAAGAATAATAGTTGCAGTTACATTAAAGGCAAAAATAAAACCACCATTTGTAAAGTCAGTAACACCAGCTGGTGTAGTTGCAGCAATTCCGCCATAAACGAATGCGGCACCTTGACGTGCAAATTCTTCAATTTTACCCATTCCTCTTCCTAAAAATTGGAAAAAACTGGTAACTACAGGGATCTTTAATATTAAAATACCAATAGTTGTTTGCATTATTAATCCACTTACAACTAATCGGTAATTGATTCTTTTTTTATTATTAGAGAAAATATAAGCAATCATTAATATTATTAAAATACCTATTATGCCTTGAAATCGTGCCATGGGGTTAGAATTAAGGTAGAAAGATATAAAAATTTCGATTGAATTAAGCCATTTTAGGGCATAAAAAATCCCGCAAAGTTGCGGGACTCTTTAGAATCTTGTTTCTAGTAAATCAGTTTGGCTGATTAATTATAAATGAGACTGAATTTTCTTGTCTAATACGGCCTTAGGCACAGCACCAATTTGTTTATCTACCACCTCACCACCTTTTACAAAAAGGATAGCAGGAATGGAAGTAATACCAAAGTTCATACTCAATGCTGGGTTCACATCCACATTCACTTTTCCAATATTCACTTTGCCTTCGTATTGAACGGCTAATTCTTCAATAACTGGCCCAATTGCACGACATGGCCCGCACCATTCAGCCCAAAAATCAATCACAGTAAGCTTGTCGCTTTCCATTACGTCTTTCTGAAAATTCGCATCTGTAAATTCTAATGCCATAATTGTTTATATTTTATAGGTAATTGTATATTATATACTGCTTCAAAAATAGTTCCATTCTTCTATAACTGCCCATTTGACTTTTCCACCTTATTGTCTCGTCATTGGGGACAATTTATCTGACAACTAGACATCCTTAGTTTACAAGGTTCACTTGGACGTTTAATTCTGGGTTTTTGTCTAAGAACTCAACTAAATCATCATTCATTGAAAAGCCCCTTTCAAAAGTAAGTAGGCTGGCTACTAGTTGCTCCCTTGGTTCAACAAAAGTAAGTTTCATGGAAGATTTTCCTGGGTATTGCTTAAGGTTCTTTTCAAAGAAACTAATCATATCCTCATTTAAGTGAGATGGGTGTAAGCTAATTTCAATTGACCTAGTTTGGTTTTGTTTAACTGTTTCTAACAAAGACATAGTTTGAATTTTAAATTCAAAATTATTAGGTTGGTTGAATCGGTTCCTAAAGGATCCATTGATACAAACTTTTTGTCCAACTTCTAAATAATTTTGAAACTTCACATAATCCTCGCTCCACAAAATAAAATCGGTTTTACTTGTTAAATCTTCAATTACAAATGAACCAAAGTTTTTACCTGTTTTAGTAATTCTATGTTGCACATCGGTCACTAATCCTGCCAACTTAAAATTGCGTCCTAATTGATTAGGTTGAACAACCAAATTATCTTTTACCTCATTAAATTCAATAATTCTTGTAAAAAGGTAGTGCCTCATTTCAAAATTAAAATGGTCAAGTGGGTGTCCACTAATAAACATACCTGTAATATCTTTCTCGTGGTCTAGTTGTTCTGTTAATGTCCATAGTTCACAAACACCTAATTTAGGCAAGGGTACTTGCATTGCAGAAGGTAAATCACCAAATAGGGTATTGGTTGACCCTGTGGTTGTGCTTTGAATTGCCTGTGCATAGGAAATTAATTTTTCTAATCCATTACCACGGTCACCATCTGCTACATTAAAATATTGGGCGCGATGGTATTCGGGGAAACAATCAAAAGTGCCTGAATAAGCCAAACTTTCTAATGATTTTTTATTTACGGCACGGGACAATACACGTTTAATATAATCAACCATATCAGTGAATACGCCATTCTTATTACGTTCTATAATTATGGCTTCAATTGCTGCTTCACCAACACCTTTTAATCCTCCTAAGCCAAAACGAATCTCTCCTTTTTTATTAACCGAAAACCCTTTTAAGGATTCATTAATGTCTGGGCCTAATACGGTAATACCCATGCGTTTACATTCTTCCATGAAGAAGGTAATTTTATCAATACTTCCAGCATGGTTTAACACCGCTGACATGTATTCACCAGGGAAATGTGCTTTTAAGTAGGCAGTTTGGTAAGCTACATAGGCATAACAAGTAGAGTGAGACTTATTGAAGGCATATTGAGCAAAGGCTTCCCAGTCAGTCCAAATTTTTTCTAAAGCTTTTTCGGGGTGTCCATTTTTTACTGCGCCAGTAACAAACTGAGCTTTCATTTTGTCCAATACGGACTTTTGTTTCTTACCCATTGCTTTTCTCAAAACATCGGCATCGCCTTTAGTAAAACCGCCAATTTTTTGACTCAGTAACATTACCTGTTCTTGGTACACTGTAATTCCATAAGTGTCTGCAAGAATTTCTTCCATTATAGGTAAATCATATTGGATAATCTCCCTTCCATGTTTACGTTCAATAAAGTTGGGGATATAAGCAATAGGACCTGGGCGATATAGGGCGTTCATTGCAATTAAGTCAGCAAACTTATCAGGCTTTAAATCACGTAAGTATTTTTGCATACCCACACTTTCAAATTGGAAAGTAGCATTTGTTTCTCCTTTTTGGTATAACTGAAATGTCTTTTCATCGTCTAGTGGTATGGTGTCTAAATCAATGGTGATGCCATGATTTTGCAATATTAATTCCAATGCTGTCTTTAAAATAGATAGGGTTTTTAAACCCAAAAAGTCCATCTTAATTACACCAGCATCTTCAATCACACTTCCTTCAATTTGTGTAACCCATAAACTAGAATCCTTTGCAGTGGCAACTGGCATGATTTCAGTTAAATCACTTGGTGCAATTATTATTCCTGCTGCGTGAATACCTGTATTTCGAATTGAACCTTCTAGGCGTTCTGCTTCATGTAAAACAGCTGCCCTTAAATCATTGCCTTTGTATATTTCTCTTAGCTTTTTGATATTATCAATATCTTCTGATTGATAACCTTCTTTTTCCGCTAACGATTTTTCGCCTTCTTTAGCTGTGATAGGAGCGTGTAAGCATCTATTTAATTCAGTGCCTGGCTTGTCAGGGACTAGTTTTGCTAATAAATTGCTTTCTGATAAAGGCAAATCCATTACACGGGCCACATCCTTAATACTGCTTTTTGCAGCCATTGTACCATAAGTAATAATTTGTGCTACCTGTGATTTACCATATTTATCAACTACATAATCAATCACTTTTTGACGTCCTTCATCGTCGAAGTCCGTATCAATATCGGGCATGGACTTTCTGTCCGGGTTTAAGAAACGTTCAAACAGTAATTGATATTTAATGGGATCAATATTTGTTATGCCAATACAATAAGCTACTACACTTCCAGCAGCTGAACCACGACCTGGGCCAATAAACACACCCATTTCACGTCCTGCTTTAATAAAATCACTCACAATTAAAAAGTAACCAGCAAATCCCATTGTACGAATAGTAAATAATTCAAAATCGATACGTTCTTGAATTTCAGTCGTGATTTCCGGGTAACGTTTTTTTGCACCTTCCCAACAAATGTGCTTTAGGAATTCCCATTGGTTCATATTGGCGTCCTTATGTAGCTGGAATTCGGCTGGTATAGGAAAAGCGGGTAGTAGAATATCTTTTTTTAAATTCAATACTTCTACCTTATCTACAATTTCATTGGTATTATCAATTGACGCAGGGATGTCTTGAAACAATTCAATCATCTGATCCTGTGTCTTAAAATAAAATTCGTTATTGGGAAATTTGAAACGACGGTTTTTTATTTGTAATTCATCATTCACAAAATCATCAAAACCAGGAGTGGATTGCTTTTCGCCAGTATTAATACAAAGTAAAATATCATGGGCATTTGCGTCATCCTCGTTAACATAGTGACTATCATTTGTTGCAATAACTTTTACATTATGTTTCTTAGCAAATTTTAATAATTGGGTATTAATAATTTCTTGCTCTGGAATTTGATGTCGTTGTAATTCTATATAATAATCCTCTCCAAAAATATCTAACCACCATTTAAATTCTTTTTCGGCTGTTGCTTCATCATGTCTTAAAATGAACTGAGGAACATGTGCTCCAATACAACAAGTAGTCGCTATAATTCCTTCGTGGTATTTTAAAATTAATTCTTTATCAATTCTTGGGTACTTACTATACATTCCTTCAATATAACCTAAGGAAGTAAGTTTAATTAAATTTTGATATCCCTGTGCATTTTTCGCAAGTAATACCTGGTGAAAACGGTCGTCCTTATTTTCCTTTGTAAATGTTTTTTGGTGGCGGTCTTTTACCATGTAAAATTCACATCCAACGATGGGCTTAACAACAGGTTCAAGAATGTCCTTGCCATTTGCGTCTTTCCCTATAACTTTTGTTTTTTTCCAAGCCTGACTCACAAAATTGAAAGCGCCAAACATATTACCATGATCGGTAATTGCAAGTGCGCGCATATTGTCGGACATTGCTTTTTCATACAAGCCAGGAATGGAGGCCGCTCCGTCTAAAAGTGAATATTGAGTATGAACGTGTAAATGGGAAAAAGTTGGCATTATATATAGGGCTAAGAGTGCAAATATCGTAAAAAAAGGCCGGTTAAGGATGGCTAATTTTCCACAAAAAATTGTTATATATAATAGAAAAATTTACATTTTCAAGCTACTTGACTTATCTTTCAGCCGATGACAGTTACCCGACATTCAAGCTATTTTGCCCCCCTTATTTTACTACTCGTGTTGTCGAGTTGTAGCACTGTGAAAACTTTTACTAGCAATTTAAAAGCTCCCCGGGCATCACAAAATAATTTAAATATACAAGCTGCTGAAAACGAGTCCATTGAGTTTTTGGAAAACATTTCGGTAACTCCAGGCAAAATTTACATGAAAAAGTCCTCAGGGTCGGCTGCTTTTGAAAGCATTACTGTTAAAAAAACGCCCTATGACATTATGCCTAATAATTTATCAGACATAGAAAAAGCAAATTGGTTGCAATTAAAGTACTCAATTAAAATGGACGTTGCGGTGGAAGAAATTACTAATATTTCATTATTACAAAAAATTGATGATTGGTGGGGGACGCCTTATTGTTTAGGAGGTAGTTCGAAAAATTGCGTAGACTGTTCCTTTTTTACATTGGATGTAATGAAGCAAATTTATAAAGTAGATTTAAAAAGGACTGCCGCACAGCAGTACGAACAAAGTTCAAAAATTGAGTGGACTGATTTAAAAGAAGGGGACTTGATTTTTTTCAAAACAGAAGGAAGGCGAAACATTAGTCATGTTGGCATTTACTTGACAAATAACAAATTCGCACACGCTTCAACTAGCCAAGGTGTTACAATTAGTGATTTAGCGGATCCTTATTGGCAAAGAAGATTGTATAGTTTAGGTAGGGTTGCTCCATTACCAAACAATTAATTACGTTCCTCCACCGCTTTTACATAATACATAAGTTCAAGTTCCTTAATGAATTCATCAATATCGAATGATTCATTTTTGAATGAAATTTTTTGAGGGACAAATTCAATAGGCCTTAATGAAATTTGATTTCCAAAATAGTTAAAATTTAAAGGGAGGTCAAATCCTGGAACGCAGTTTCTCCATTGGTAGGTTAATAATTTTTCAATTCTATCAATAGTGTAGCTAAACACAGGGATTTGTGTGGTTCTTAAATATTGGTCAAATACTTTACTAAAATTAAACTTGCCATATAGGGAAATGTAGTCCTCGATTTCTTTAGTAGTAACCGTTTTGTGGTAAAAGTTTTCATTCAAGCCAGTCAGGATACTTCTAAAACGTTTATCATTATTAATGGAATGTCTAATGGTGTGCAATAAATTACCTCCTTTGCTATACATATCGCCACTACCTTCGCCATTAACACCATAGGGGCCAATAATAGGGGTACGATTTGAAATTCCTTTTCTAGTCCCATAATTATATTCATTACCGGCTTTTGCACCATAATAATATTCTGTAAACAAGGTTTCTGTGTAATTTGTAAATCCTTCATGTACCCAATTATCCGCAATATCTTTTGTAGAAATATTATTAGCAAACCATTCATGGCCACTTTCATGCACTATAATAAAGTCCCATTTTTTACCCCATCCTGATCCCGATAAATCCCTTCCTAAATAGCCGTTTTCAAATTTGTTGCCATAAGCCACTGCCGATTGGTGTTCCATACCTAAATGGGGTGCTTGAATTAATTTATAACCATCTTCATAGAAAGGGTATGGCCCCATCCAATATTCAAATGCCTTCAACATTTTAGGGACTTGGGTAAATTGTATCCGTGCTTTTAGGGAATCCTCTCTTAAAGCGTAATAGCTAACATCTAATTCACCTTTTAAACCAGGGTAGGTTTCGCTCCAACTAATATAATCACCTATATAGGGTATGATATTGTAATTATTAATCGGATTTTTAACTTCCCATTTAAAATTAATTAAGTGGTTATTAGTTACACCGTTAATTACGGAACGCATTAACTTTTCTTCTTTCACGGGCCTACCATTTGACACAGCGATAATGCCTAAACTATCGGGTATGTATATGTTTACACTTGCCCCTTCCTCTGGCTCGTCGGATTGATGATCCTTGCAAGGATACCAAACTGATGCACCTAAACCTTGGCATGCAACTGATACCCAAGGTTTGCCATTCCCGTCTTTTTTCCAAATCCAACCGCCATCCCAAGGTGGTTTCACTGCTTCACGAGGTTTGCCGTGGTAGGCAATAAGTAACATGAATTCGTCTCCAATATTGAGTTTTTCTGTCACTTCTACTATTGCAATATTGTTGTCCCGCTTAAATGGAGCTGCATGTAATTTAAATGCTTCTTGTGGTGCCGGATTAATGCGGAATAGCACAATACTATCAATTACTAGAGGCTGTTGTAAATCTACCTGAATTTTTTCACCTAGCTTATTTACTTTAGCTTTCCATGCGACAGTTCCTTGTATAGTTTTGTTGTCAAAATTGGGGGTTACTGTAATATCATATTTAAGGATATCAAACCAATCCCGATTTTCGTTCAAGCTTCCTCGTAAAGTATCGCTTTTTTCAAAAATGGGTTGAGCGCTTATCATTTTAGTAAAGAATAAGGCTATAAGCAACAAACTATATCTAATCATTTTGGAGTGTAATTCTGTTGTTTGAAAGTAAACATTAATCCTTCTGTTTCTTTAATTTGTCCGCAAAAACTTTTTCAAATTTTTCCACCTTTGGCCCAACCACATAGCGGCAATAACCCTGATTAGGGTTGTCATTATAATAATTTTGGTGGTAGCTTTCTGCTGAATAAAATTTACTAAAGGCGGTTACTTCCGTAATTATTGGATTTGGCCAAGCTTTTGATTCGTTTAAAGCCTTTATATAAGCTTCGGCAACCTCTTTTTGGTGTTCATTATGGTAAAACACGGCACTTCTATATTGGGGCCCAACATCATTTCCTTGTTGGTTTGGGGTAGTAGGGTCATGTGTTTTCCAAAAAACAGCTAAAATGTCGTCTAGGCTAATTTTAGTGGTATCGTATACTATTTGGCAAACTTCGGCATGTCCTGTGTTTTTGTCACATACCTGCTCATAGGTTGGATTGTCTACATGACCTCCACTGTAGCCACTAGTCACTTTTACTACACCCTCTAAACGTTGATAAATGGCTTCGGTGCACCAAAAGCAGCCTGAACCTAGTGTGATGGTTTCTGTATTCATTAGATTTATTTTTTCAGTTTTATCTGATTTATTAGATTTTTTGGGTGCCTGTGCACATGCTGTAAGGCATGAACTAGCAAACAAAAAGCATATCAGGTGGGTAATAATTTTCATAATTTTTATTATCTGTACAATATAAAACAATATAAAGGCTGTTTTGTTCTAATACTGTTAATGTTTATTAAGTAAATTTGCGACTTATTTATAATTATGCGTGTTTATCCAGATAATGCCCTCACTCAACTTGAATTTGATAAAATAACCGATATTTTATTAAATCATTGTCAAACGACAATTGGGAAAGAAGTGGTGCAAGAAATGCGCATTCATACGCACTTGAAATACATTTTAAGTTCACTTAGGCAAACGGAAGAATACAAATACATAAAATTAGCGAATCAGTATTTCCCTTCCGATTTTGTTTTAGATATAAGAAAGGATGTAAAATTATTAGGTATTCCAGGAGCTCAATTAACCGGGGAACAATGGTTATTGGTAAGGGAATTAACTGAGCATTTGGGACAAATATTTCGATGGTTTGATGGGGAAAGGAAAATAGCTTTTGCCAATTTATTTGAAGTGGTAAGTGACACCTACTATGAGCCAGTAATTATTCAAACCATTGACGAAATTATTGACGATTTAGGAAATGTGAAGGACAAGGCCTCGGACGACTTAGCTAAGATAAGGATGCAGCTTTTTAAGAAGCGTGCCGAGCTTCGAAGAATATTTGAAAAAGTAATACAACGATTAGCAAAATCTGGGTACACAGCCGATATAGACGAAAGTTTTAGTAATGGTCGTCGTGTTGTTGCAGTTTTTTCGGAGTATAAGCGCCAGGTTAAAGGTTTTTTACATGGTGAAAGCGACAGCAGGAAAACAGCCTTTATTGAACCGGAAGAAACGATAGAATTAAATAATGAATTATATAGTTTAGAACAAGAAGAATTGAAGGAAGTGCAAAGGGTATTGCGACAACTCACTGCACAGCTTGCTCCTTATGCTAGCTTGCTGCTTTTGTATAATCAAGTGATAGGGATATTTGACTTTATTCGAGCAAAGGCAATATTGGCAGTTGATATGAATGCTAATTTACCCATTGTGCACAATACTGCCACATCACACTTAGTGGAAGCTTATCACCCTTTACTTTATTTATACAATAAGCATTCCGGAAAGAAGACGATTCCAGTGAATTTAGCGTTAGACGATGAAGCTAGGATATTAATAATTAGTGGGCCTAATGCAGGAGGAAAAACGGTATCCATGAAAACCTTAGGTTTAAACCAAGTGATGTTACAAAGTGGTTTATTAATTCCAGTAAGTCCAACTTCGGAAATGGGAATTTACAAGCAATTATTTATACAACTAGGGGACACACAAAATTTAGCATTTGAATTAAGTACTTATTCAAGTCACTTAACCCATATGAAGCATTTTATAGAAAATTCAAATGGTAAAACATTATTTTTTATTGATGAATTAGGTAGTGGAAGTGATCCACATTTAGGAGGCGCTTTTGCTGAAGTAATATTGGAGGAACTAGCTCAAAAGCATGCGCAGGGTATTGTAACAACGCATTATTTGAACTTAAAAGTAATGGCGAACCACAATAAAGGCATAGTGAATGGAGCCATGCAATTTGATGAAGTGAAACTAGAGCCACTCTATAGGTTGGTGATTGGGAAACCGGGAAGCTCTTATACATTTGCAATAGCGGAAAGAATAGGATTGCCTAAAAATTTAATTAACCGAGCTCGAAAATTGGTGGATACACACCATTTTGAATTAGATAAATTATTGAATCGCACCGAACAAGATTTACAATTGGTGCAGCAGGAGCGTAGGGAGTTGCATAAAAAGCTAAAAGAAAATGAAACGCTACAAGCTGAATTAAAACGTACATTAGACAAGGAAAAGCATGTGCAACAAATTGAATTGCTAAAAGAGCAGAATAGAGTAGCAGAAGAAAAGTTTACCTATTTCAAGGACATGGAACGCAAAATAAAACAAATTGCATTGGATTGGAAAAAGTCTGACAAGAAGGAAGAAGTGATGAAGAATTTATACAATTTGTTGTTTAAGAAAAGTGACGCTATTGTAATTAATAAGTTAGCTAAAAAGGTAGATAAGCATTATAAAGAAGCTAGTGGCCCAATTGTGGTAGGGGCGACAGTGAAATTAAAAAAGAACTACCAAGTGGGTGAGGTGCTAGCATTAAAAGGTAAACGTGCTATTGTGAAAGTGGGTCAACTGCCAATGAATATTGAAATTGATGATTTAATGGTGGTTGATAAAATAGAAGAAGTTGTCAAGCAAAAGGAAACAATAAGAAATAGTAAAAACAAGAAATAAAAGTAAGGATCGGTTGTACACCGCCATTTTAAATTATTAATTATGATTATAGACGATATTGACCAACTTGCTAAGTATGTAAGCGTTCATCCTAGATTTGAAAAAGCTTTTGAATATTTAACTACTACCGATTT
>CAJATB010000057.1 GCA_903944755.1 uncultured Bacteroidota bacterium | reverse complement strand
TAGCAGATTACAGGAGACCATGCAAAAACTATTAAACTACTAGCTAAAAAAGTCCCTTATTATTTTTATAATATTATAACTAGTCAAGCATACCCGTTTATGGGGTATGCTTGAAAAAATCATAAAACGAAGAATAAACAACCCGATATGTTTTTAAGCAGGGTTGTTTAAGTATTTTAAAAAAATAATTTTTTTAAATAAATCATAAGAGGAAGAATAAACAACCCGATAAATTTTTTAAGCAGGGTTGTTTATTCTATACACTCTTAAAAAATTACCCCCTAATATTTTTTTAATGTCTTTGTTTGAATATCCTTTTTCAATTAAGGCTTGTGTCATTTTTGGAAAATCAGCAACGGTTTGTAATTCTCTTGGAGAAGAACTAATGCCATCAAAGTCAGAACCAATTCCAACATGGTTCACACCAATCAATTTTACAATATAGTCCAAATGGTCAAGAAGCTGTGCCATTGTAGGTTTTATGGCCTCGCTCTCTTCAAAATATTTACTAGTTAAGGCTGAATAAGCATACTCACGTTGAATGCCAGTTGCTAATAAAGAGTCTAGTTCGGCTTGGTGTTTTTTTCTAAAGGCCATGTCTTTTTTCGCATAATTACTATCTACAAATCCAGAAGAAAAGTTCAAACAAATTACTCCTCCATTTTTTCCAATCGCTTTTATTTGTTCATCTTTTAAGTTTCTAGTCACACCGCATAAGGAAAAGGCATTACTATGAGAAGCCATGATTGGCTTTTTACTATTGTTAATCACGTCCCAAAAAGTTGCTTCTCCAACGTGAGAAACGTCAACAATAATGCCTAGTTGATTCATTCTTTCAATAATTTGTAAACCAAAAGCATTAAGTCCCTTTTGTTGGGTTCCTGTGATAGGTGTTTTTTCAAAAGTATGTGAGCTAGCCCAGCTAGGCGAGTTATTCCAAGTTAAAGTCATGTAACGAACTCCTCTATTATAAAAAGTGTCTAAGCGCTCAATTTTATCTTCAATCATGTGGCCACCTTCCACACCATATTGTGCAACAATTTTTCCTTGCTTCAGTGTTTTTTTAATAGTCTTCCAGTCCTTAGCCACCACCATTTTATCTGGGTTTCTTGCTGCTACAGCATCAATCGTGTCCATCTCGCGCATGGCCCATGCGTAAGGATTTACTTTTTCACCATCACACCAAATTGAAAACAATTGATAATCCAGGCCACCTTCCTTAAATCGGGTAAGGTCAGAGTGGTTGATCCCTTTTAAATTTTGGTCCAAAGAAACTTTTTTCTCTATACAAGCGGTAACTGCATCATTATGGGTATCAACAAGGACCGATTTGAAGTGTATTTTTTGGGCTTTTACGCTAGTTGTAAAAACCAATAAAAAGGGGACTAAGTATTTCATATAATCGGAATGTTTTAATTGATAACTAAATTAACTATTTTTGCGCACAGAAAACCGACTATGTTAGACAAATTAGAAGCCATAAAAGCAAGATTCGACCAAGTAGGGGTGGCTTTGACCAATCCAGAGATCATAAACAACCAGGCCGAATTCGGCAAAATGAGTAAGGAATATCGTTCTTTAGAGCGTATTATTATACCCTATGAGCGTTATGTAAAGGTACTTGCCGAACATAAGTTTGCGAAAGAGACCTTAAACGGGGATGATGCAGAAATGAGAGAATTGGCAAAAATGGAAATGCCAGGCTTGGACGAAGAAAAAGAGGCACTTGAAAAAGAGTTAACTAAATTATTAATACCTAAGGATCCGCAGGATGACAGAAATGCGATTATTGAGTTAAGAGCAGGTACAGGCGGGGATGAAGCTAGTTTATTTGTGGGCGATTTATTGACTATGTATACTAGGTATTGTCAACGTAAAGGTTGGAAAGTAGCTATTGCAAGTGAAAGTGAAGGCTCGGTAGGAGGTTACAAGGAAGTAATATTAGAAGTGACTGGGGAAGATGTATATGGTACTATGAAATTTGAAAGTGGAGTGCATCGTGTGCAACGTGTTCCAAGTACGGAAACGCAAGGAAGAGTGCATACCTCTGCAGCAACTGTTGCAGTAATGCCAGAGGCCGAGGAAGTTGATTTTGTATTGAATCCAGCAGACGTTAAAATGGAAACCTCTCGAAGTGGTGGTGCGGGAGGGCAGAACGTAAATAAAGTAGAAACTAAAGTACAGTTAACGCATATTCCAACGGGTACAGTAATTGTGTGTCAAACGGAACGTTCTCAGTTGGGTAATAGAGAGAAGGCAATGGGTATGATGCGTACAAAATTATTTGAAGAGCAAGTGCGTAAACAAGAAGATGAAATTTCGAGACATCGTAAAACATTAGTAAGCACTGGAGATAGAAGTGCTAAAATAAGAACCTATAATTGGCCTCAAGCGCGTGTAACAGACCACAGAGTGAATGTTACATCATACAATTTAGATGCGGTGATTAACGGAGAGATAGACGAATTTATTGAAGCATTGCAAATGGCAGAAAATGCGGAAAAAATGTTGGTACAACAATAAATTATTTATTATCCGCCAAGCTCACTTCCCATTCCCATGCGGTGCGCATCATATCTTCTAAGCTGTATTTAATTTCCCATCCAAGCCTTTTGACAGCATGGTCCTTATTGGCATAAATCGAAACAATATCGCCAGCCCTTCTTGGCCCAACTTGGTAATTTAATTGCAAGCCAGATACTTTTTCAAAAGCCTTTATTGCTTCTAATACAGTAATGCCGTTACCCGTTCCTAAGTTGAACACTTCTGTATGGTTGGTTGTTTGATTTTTAATGGAATATTGCATTGCTAAAGTATGCGCATGTGCAATATCGCAAACATGTATATAATCCCGAATACAACTTCCGTCACGCGTAGGATAATCGTCTCCGTATACTTGCATTGTAGGTAATTTACCAATGGCAGTTTGGGTAATTGCAGGCACTAAATTTTGCGGACGTCCAATTGGCAATTCTCCAATGGCATTGGAAGGGTGTGCGCCAACTGGGTTAAAGTACCTTAATAATATGGCAGAAATAGGATACGTAAAAGCCGTGTCTCTTACAATGGTTTCGCCCATTTGTTTTGTAGCACCATACGGCGAAGCGGCAGTTTGTAAAGGAGTATTTTCGGTTACTGGGATTATTTCAGGGTTCCCGTAAACGGTACAAGAGGAAGAGAAAATAAAATGCGTTGCGTGATACTTAACTGTCATTTGCAACAAGTTCACTAGGGAGTATAAGTTGTTCTCGTAATAGTCTAATGGCTTTTCTACTGATTCCCCAACTGCTTTGTATGCAGCAAAATGGATTACGCCAATTATAGAAGGGTTTTCTTTAAAAACAATTTCGGTTGCTGCTTTATCGGTAAGGTCGACTTTATAGTTTTTTATCTTCTTCCCAGTAATTTTTTCAATACCTAATAAAGATTTATCAGAAGCCCTAGATAAATTATCAACGGATATTACATTAAAGCCATTTTCTATTAAATCGACAATGGTATGTGCTCCAATATAACCGCAGCCCCCCGTTACTAAAATAGTTTGCATTAAAGAAATTTAGAATACAAAGAAACGAAAAATAATACAGACTAAGGCTTACTAGCTAAGGTAAAACCAATGGTTGTGCCTATATTTTGTGTACTTCTAATTTGCAAGGTCTCATTATGTGCTTCGATAATATGCTTGCAAATAGCCAAGCCTAAGCCCGTGCCCCCTATATCTCTGCTTCTGGCATCATCTGTCCTATAAAAGCGTTCAAATAGCCTAGGAATATGCTCTTCGGCAATTCCAATGCCGTCATCACTAATCTCAACTAAAATTTTTCCATTTTCTAATTGGTAAACGCTCGCATTAATTCTACCATCTATTTTTCCGTATTTAACTGCGTTCGAAAAAATATTCACCAATACTTGATAGATCTTATTCTTGTCGGCAAAAACAGTCACAGGCGATTCGCTGCCTTTCTTAAAGCTAAATTGAATATTTTTCTTCAGCCATTTAACGCTCAAATTATTTACCACTTCGTTAATGAGGTCTTGAATAATAAAACTTTGCTTAAGAATAGGTTCTTTATTAATTTCTAAATTAGTAATTATGTCCACGTCGTTTAGCAAGCCTACCAACCGCTGTACATTTGCTTCTGCTTGGCTGACAAATTTCTTAACTAGTACAGGATCGTCTACGGCCCCATCTGAAAGTAGTTCTAAGTAGCCTTGTATGGCGAAAATGGGTGTCTTTATTTCATGAGATAAATTCTGTAAAAATTCTTTTCTAAATTCCTCGTTGGATTGCAGTAATTGAATTTCTTTAGTTTTCTGTTCAGCCCATTGTTCAACATCGGCTCTGACATCATCAATTCCTTTTTGAGGAAATATATATTTTTGGTAGGCCTCTTCTCTTTTAGTTGCTTTTGTCTGTGAAATTAATTTATAAATGAGTTTTATCTTTCGGTAGATAAAATATTCCAAAATTTGGTGCATTAAAAAATAGATCACGAAAAAGCAAGCGATAAAGTAAACAAATAAAAATTTACGGTCGGAAAATAAAACAAAAGTACTAATAGCTATTAAACTAGCTAGCAGTAATGCTGTTAGTGCAGCCAATTGCTTGGGGGACAGGTTTTTTCCTTTAAACATATTAAAACGAGTGAGTTTGCTTGCAATGCGAAGGTATCAATTTCTTATTAATAATCGAATTTGTAACCTACCCCTTTAACGGTGGTGATACAGTCTATACCTAGCTTGGCTCTTATTTTTCTAACATGAACATCAATGGTACGGTCACCCACAATTACATCATTTCCCCATACCTGAGATAATATCTCATTTCTTAAAAATACCCTGCCCGACTGCGCCGCAAGTAAAAATAAAAGTTCAAATTCTTTTTTTGCTAGTACAAAATTTACATCCTTTAGCGTTGTCCTATATTGCGTAGCATCAATTACTAAATCTTTTATGGTAATTATTTTACTTTCTCCATTTGCTGGCTGTATTCTTCTAAATAAGGCATTTATTCTGCTTAGTAACACTTTTGGACTAATAGGTTTACTAACAAAATCGTCTCCACCTAGTTCCAGTCCTTTTATATGGGACGCTTCGTCATTCATTGCTGTAAGTAATACAATGAGTGTCTTGTCGAATTGCTTGTTACTTCTTAAATATTCGCAAACCTCAAAGCCATTTCTCTTTGGCATCATTATATCTAGTAGGATACAATCAGGGGTAAATAATTTTGCCTTTTCAATAGCATCGCTTCCATCCTTAGCAGTCATTACATTAAAGCCAGCCTTTGTTAAATGGAAACTAATTATCTCAATGATATCAGGTTCGTCATCGGCAATTAGTATTTTTAAAGGAGCTGCTTCCATAGTTGTTACAAAAGTACCTTTTAAATAGGATACCATTAATAGGCCTATAGGTTATCAAATTGTTAAGTAAACCTAGCTAAGGGTAATTTTTTACTTCAATAAGTGTTTTATGTAAGGGTTATTGGCTTTTTCCCTTCCCCAGGTAGTTGCTTCGCCATGCCCCGAGTAAATAGTAACAGCATCCGGTAATGGGAAAATCTGAGTAATTATGCTTTGTATTAAATCCTGGGGTTTGCTTCCAGGCAGGTCCGTTCTGCCAACGCCATCCATGAATATTAAATCACCACCTAATAGAAAACCCTGTGCTTCATTGTAAAAACAAACGCTTCCTGGTGAATGACCTGGGGTTGCCAATACCTTAAAGGAATCATTGCCAAATTCAATTATTTCGCCATGGTGTATATATTTCACAGTCCCACGGAAGGCATCAGTTGCTACGCCCCACCTTGCAGCTGCCTCGGGTAAGTGGTCTAAAATAATTTGTTCATTTGGGTGTATCAATGCAGTTAGTCCATACAATTCACACACATAATT
>CAJATB010000056.1 GCA_903944755.1 uncultured Bacteroidota bacterium | reverse complement strand
TATTAGTTCTGTTTTTAATTTAGATAATAAAGGTAACCAATGACTAGAACAAAAATAGGAATATCCTGTAGAGTCTAATAACAATTTTGTTAAAAGCTTAAATATTAACATTCGATGTCTTCACTAATACCAAATTCAGGAATATACCCTTTGAAGTCTTTAAAAAAAGTAACAATTTTTCGTTTATCACCGCTTTCGTCTTCTGTGGCGAAAAAGGGTTCGGAAAAGACATAAGTTCTTGTTCCGAAATCAATCCCCACCATTACTATAGGCACATTAGCCTTTTTTGCAATATGATAGAAGCCAGAACGCAATTTTGATACTTTTTTTCTGGTTCCTTCGGGAGATAAGGCCAAGTGGAAGGATTCCCTTTCGGCAAACATTTTAACCACCTGGTCAACGAAATTGTTACTTTTTGAACGGTCAACAGGATAACATCCCATATTGCGCAATATCCAACTAACAGGTGGAACAAAAAGCTCCCTTTTGCCTAAAAAACGAATAAACTCGAAGTGTAATTTTTTTCTAACCGCAAGCCCCATGAAAAAATCAACCCAATGTGTATGAGGAGCCACTATATAAATGGCTTTTTTTAATTCAAAAGGAAAGCGGCCCTTTACTTTCCAGCCCCTTACGGAGAAAATCCACCAAGCAAGTAAATTATGCATAACAAACAATTAATTAAAGTTACTTAATTACCCAAAATTATTGCAATAAACTAGCATTTACAATTGGGTCTACTTTTTCGGCTTGCACCCTAATTACTTTTAGTTTAGGAAGGGCAGTTGTCTTTTGTGTATTTTTTTCATACCACTTATCGTAGTATTTTAATAAAATACTAAAGGCGTCTTCAATATTCCCTTCAATAATATGGTTAATAGCAGTTTTTGTTTCTAAGCCACCAAGCCTTTTTTGAATCCTTAGTGTAGCACTCATTAAACTGTCTTTGTCAAAATTACCATAACCAGTTGTAATAAAACTAAGGCGCTCGTTAAAAGGAATTTCAATAAAATAACAAATACTATTGCGGAGTAAAGCAAAAAAAGAAGTAGGAATCATTACAAGTCCAATTCTTTGACTTTCGTCTTCAATCCAAATTCCATCTTCTGCATATTCAATAGAAGAAAGTGCATGTGCTAATTTGTTTTCAAACATTTCTTGTGAAGGTTGTTGCGCCTGACCAAGTGCACCAAAGGAGGATCCCTTATGATGGGCAAGCCCTTCCAAATCTATAACTGTTTGATTTCTTTTTTTTAATTCTAATAAAATTTCGGTTTTGCCCGAGCCCGTATAACCGCCCAATACTTTTAGTGGATAAGGTTTTTCAAATTGTGCAAGCACCCAATTTCTGTAGGCTTTATAACCGCCAATAAGTTGCAATACCTTAAAACCATAAAGGTCCAAAAGCCATGCCACAGCACCGCTGCGCATACCGCCTCTCCAACAGTGTACAATAATAGTTGGGGTTTCTCTGGGATTCTTTTTTTCAAAAGCAGCAACCAGGGCTTCTGCTGTTTCAATAAGGGGTTTCATTTTTTCTCCAAAAAAAGGCAGTGCTATTTTTATAGCAGCTTCTCTACTTTTTTGTTTGTAAGTAGTGCCAACAGTAGCACGCTCTTCGTTGGTAAACAAGGGCAAGGAGTGAGCACCTACAATATGCGCATGTTCAAATTCTCCAGGACTACGCACGTCAATTACAATTGCTTTTGAAACAATTCCAACAAAATCGTCTATGCTTATTTTTTGAACCGCCATATATTATAAAGGTAGTTGCTTTAGTGCAGCTTTAAGCGTGTCGGTAGTAAAAGGAATAAAGGGAGGTTTGGTATACGTTAAACTTGCTGCCGCGTCCAATGCCTTAGCTAAATTAAAGTGGTGTTGTTCAAAGGAAACGGCCCAGTTTTTATTTTGCCAATAGTTACCTAAATAAGTTTGTTCGGTTTGTCCCGGTGTGGGTACAAAAATTAATTTCTTATCAAAAGGAATTAGCTCCATCAAGCTTGTATAGCCGCCTCTACAAATAATATACTCCGCCTTTTTAATTTCATTTGCAAGCGCTTCTCCACCAAGGTGATTAAATAATATTCCTTTTGCTGAAACCCTTGTATGTGCTTTGTTCATAGGCAGTCCAGCCACGAGTACGAATTTTTTATTAAGCTCGTTTCCCTCCTCCCATAATATATTTTCAAGCAATGTTCTTTGTGGTTCTGGTCCAGAAATAATGCCTAAAAAATGAGTAGGGGTATTTTCAGTTACTTGCGGTTTTTCGGGCAGTGCGGTAAAAAGCCGGGACAATATTCCTAAATAAAAAATGGGCGACCTTGGTTTTTTTGTAGGGTTTGATAATATACCCGAAAGGTTATTATTGCCCTCTATATCGGGAATCCAGCAGGAAGCAAAGTTTTTAAGCCATACATATTGCATTTGCTGAAATAGCTGCGTAGCCCACTTGTATGGCATAATAAGGTTTAGCTGATGGGTTATAAAAACGCTCGGTATTTTTTTATGAAAAAACCCAACACGATTATCAGACACGGCTAAATCAAATTGATACTTTCTTTGCATGCGCTTAAGCCAAAAGTATTCGTTAAGGGCACTCCATAAAATTTTTGGACCCTGTAAAAGAATAGTTATAAAAAACAAGTGTCTATTTTTGGTATACCTAACACGGTATCCACGTAATGGTAATATAGGAACAGTGGGAAAAGCTTCGTTTAATATTACTGCGTGATGCCCCTCTGAAGCAATATAAACTTTGGCGCCAAGGTTTAAAAATGCATTAATAATTGGTATGCACCTGGTAGCGTGACCAAGTCCCCAGTCTAAAGGTGCAATGCAAACAGAAAGTGGTTTCATGAAACATAAATTTAGTCAATAATATACATGTATAAAACACTAAATTTGGTTTAAACTATTTTACATGAGTTGGTTGTCAAAAGAAAAATCTATTGCGTTGTATGCGGCACTTGTTTCCTTTGGAACTTATGTTTTTATTTTTGGTTTTAGAAAATCGTTCACAGTATGCACTTTTGATGGGTTAACATTTGGTCCCATTGCCTTTAAAACAGCATTGGTTATTAGTCAAATGTTAGGCTATTTAATGGCAAAGTTTTATGGCATTAAATTTATTTCAGGGCTCAAGAAAGTAAACAGGTATAAAATTATTTTTTTACTAACAGGCATTTCATGGCTGGCTTGGTTGTTTTTTGCAATAGTGCCTGCTCCCTATAATGTATTATTTCTTTTTTTAAATGGCTTTCCCTTGGGTATGTTATGGGGTGTTGTTTTTTCTTATGTTGAAGGCAGAAGGAGTACTGATTTTATTGGTGCTGCGCTTGCCGTAAGTTTTATTTTTTCTGCAGGCTGGGTAAAATCAGTTGGTGCTTGGTTAATGATACAGTTTCATGTTCCTGAATTTTGGGTACCCTTTTTTACAGGACTGGTATTTGTGTTACCACTTATTGTATGTGTATATGGCTTAGAACAAGTACCAGCGCCTTCTGCCGAGGATGAGAAATTAAGAATAGCGCGCGTGCCCATGACCGCTGATGATAGAAAAAATTTGATAAAACAATACCTGCCAGGCGTGATTGCTTTTGTAACAATTTATTTATTTGCAACTATTTTTCGTGATATTCGAGACAACTTTTCTGCTGATATGTGGAAAGAAATGGGCTATGGTTCAAAGCCTGCAATTTTTACGCAAACCGAAATCCCCATTACTATATTTATATTAATTATTATAGGTGCAGTGGTTGCAATAAAAAATAGTTTTAAGGCATTAATGGTAGCGCATGTTTTTATTTTATTAGGATTTATTATTGCGGGCAGTTCTACTTATTTTTTCACCCATGGTTTATTAAATCCATTTTGGTGGATGATGTGGGTGGGCTTGGGATTGTATTTGGTGTACATTCCTTTTAACTCCATTTTCTTCGATCGCTTAATTGCGGCTTTCTCAATGAAAGGAAACGCAGGATTCTTTATTTACTTTGCGGACTCCATTGGCTATGTAGGTAGCGTAAGTGTGATGCTAGTTAAGGAGGGGCTGGATTTGAACATTCAATGGACAAAATTCTTTTCCCAAAGCGTGATGGCGCTTTCTTTCGTTGGCGTATTAATTACACTATATGCCATTTATTATTTTGCACAAAAACATAAAGCCCTAGGGGTTGCGGTATAGAATGATTAATCGATATACCTTTGTTTAACATCATTGAACGATTTTATTCTGTTGATATATTAACCCTAAATACATATATTTGGTTAGACGAACGATTGCCATGAGCCAAATGAAATCAAACATAGACCAGGATTTTTCTATGCTACAAACTCAAGTAGCAGAAGGCGACACCCGTGCATTTCGTCAAATTTTTGATGCTTTATTTTCTAACCTAGCTAAGTTTTCCTATTCCTTTGTTCAGTCTAAAGAAGCTGCCACAGAAATTGTGGACGAATTGTTTGTGCGCTTGTGGACAAACAAGGCTAACATTATTAAAATTAACGACCTAAGGGTTTATTTATATACCGCCACTAAAAACGCCTCCCTAAATTATATAGCAAAAAAGGCAAAGCAAATTGAAACGGAACCCTACGAAAACCTACATGTTCAAATAGCCGACGGCGCCTCCCCGGAACAATTAATGATTACAAAGGAAATGCTTCAAAAAATTAAGCAAGCAGTAGACAGCCTCCCCCCTAGGTGTAAACTAATTTTTAAGCTGGTTAGAGAAGACGGCTTACGTTATGGCGAAGTGGCTGAAGTTCTCAGTTTATCTGTGAAAACTATTGATGCTCAAATGGTTATAGCGGTTTCTAAAATTCGGGAAAGTGTTAAAACGGCCATCGAAACCTCCCGTAATAATATTTTTATAAAAAAGTAGGCAATCGGTTAGGGTAAACAAGTTGTTTTTTTGTCTTAGGTATAAGCATGCCTATGAACCGCAATAGAATTATAGAACTTTACTCCAGAATATTATCAAAGGAGGCCTCCGAAATCGAACAAGCGGAGTTTGCCGAATTGCTTAAAAGCGAGGACGAACAGTTTTTTCATGAATTAATTACAAGCTGGTGGAATATTCAAGCACCTAAAAGCGCCGATTCGCAAAGCGAGAAGGATGATCACTTTAATTATATTTTATCTACAGCTACTGCCGACAAAATGATTGAGCAGGTAAATAATGTTAGCAACCCCCATGCTAATATTAAAAAAATGCCTTCTATTGCCAAGTGGTCATTTGCCATTGCTGCTGTTTTAATTGGATTGGTTTTAAGTTTTCAGTTTGGAATTCCGGGCATGCAAGCCAACGCTTCAGATAAATTCAAGTACAACGAAATCGTTGCCAAAAGAGGAACCAAATCAAAACTAATTTTACCAGATGGTTCACAGGTTTGGTTGAACTCGGAAAGTAAACTTTCTTACGGCGCAAGCTTCAATGATTCTATTCGTGAAGTAACACTTGAGGGCGAAGCTTACTTTGATGTGGTAAAAGACAAAAAGCGCCCCTTTATTGTAAAAACATCTGCAATAAGCATACGTGTACTGGGTACAGCTTTCAACGTGAAATCGTATAAGCAAGATCCCACTATTGAAACAACATTGGTGAGGGGGTTAATTGAAGTTCAAAAAAACAACGAACCATCTGCTTCAAAAATAATATTACGCCCTAATGAAAAACTAGTTTATAATAAACCAGCAATTTTGAATGCAAATCAACATGCAGGATTGTCTGTTGAAAACAAACAATCAGAATTAATATCTATTAGTGCTATTTCTAAATATATCCCTGATAGTGCAAGAGTGGAAACTTCTTGGGTATATGGTCGTTTGATATTTGATGGTGATTCCTTTTCTGAATTGGCAGAGAAAATGGAGCGTTGGTATAATATAAAAATCACTATCAAAAATCAACATTTGGCAGCAAACAGATTTGGAGGAGTTTTTGAAAATGAAAATGTGGAAGAGGCCTTAAAGGCGTTACAACTAATTGCTATGTTTAAATATACAATTCACGACAGTGAAATTATAATTGAATAATAGTTAAAAATAAAAATCGGGAAATGCGCTAACATTCCCCGATCAGGTCGAAAAGAAACCAAGGACAATCGTAAAATTCACCAAGGTTTCATATTAAATAACCCTAAACCAAAGGTATGAAAAAAACCTTACTCAGTGTTAAGCTACTGCTTACGCAAAATCGCTCTTTATTTAAAACATTATTGTTTATGAAAATGACGATCGCATTGATCTTACTTACCACAGTGCAAGCTATTGCAGGCGACGCCAATGCTCAATTTGTAACATTACAAATGAAGCAAGCGGGGATGCCAAAAGTATTTAAGGCAATTGAAAAACAAAGTGCATACCGTTTTCTGTACAATTACGACTTACCTGCCTTACAAAAAAAGGTAGACGTGAGTGTAACTGGAGAATCTGTGGTAGGCTTGTTAGAAAACATGCTTTCAGGTACAGGATTAAACTACAAGGTATTGGAAAACAATCTAGTAGTTATTTTGCCTACCGAAAGTAGTGAAGTAGCCGAGGGGCGAAAAGTCTCGGGAACAGTAGTGTCTGAAAATGGCGAGCCATTAGTAGGGGCATTTATTGTAATTAAGGGCACTAATTTAGGCACCACAACCGACTCAAAAGGAAATTTTACTATTAAAGTAGAGGACAACAATGCAATTATCATTGTTACGCATGTTAACTATGAAAAACAAGAAATTTCGGTTGGCACTGCTGAGTTTATTAAAATATCTCTAAAGTTATTAAATAACGAATTGAATCAAGTGGTGGTGGTTGGTTATGGTACACAGAAGAAAAGAGATTTAACAGGTTCGGTATCGGTTGTTACCGCTAAGGACCTTGAAAATCGTCCTAATACTCAATTTGGATATGGCTTGGAAGGGAAGGCTTCTGGCGTTCAAGTAATTAGGTCTTCGGGTCAGCCACAAGCAGGATTTAGTATACGTGTTCGTGGTACTTCTTCCATCACATCCGGTAGTGATCCATTATATATGGTGGATGG
>CAJATB010000055.1 GCA_903944755.1 uncultured Bacteroidota bacterium | reverse complement strand
TAATAAAACCCAATGGTTGGGTAGGCTTACTTGGATTTGCAAAAAAGTAACTTGTACTTACAATGGCTTTTGCAGGTGTTGCCATTGTGTAATCGTAACTTGCTGGATAAAAATTATTTTTATAATTATTCATTAAATCAGATGAGCTTAATCCATTCGGTAAAGCATTGCTATAAATTTCGGCACTTATTGCATCTCTGAAACTAATTAATTGTGGTGTGTGATAAGTAAATCCAAAACGTAAGTAAGGTTCTGCTTTATAAATCAAACCAAATTTAGCACCTAATCCAAAACCTTTGGAACTGCTTTCTTCGTAAAAATCAAAATGACCAGTTTCGCCAAAATAATTGGTCTTGCTAAAGTTGATCATTGGCAAGTTTAAACTAGCTCCTAAGTATAATTTATCTTCAATATTTCCGCCCCAGCCAAACGCAAGTTCATTATATCCGCCTTTGGTAATGACATCATTTGTTTGATTCAAGTTACCCATTGGGATAGTGGTTCTGTAATCTGTGATATCCCCATTCTTATCAAAAATTGGTGTGACTAAATTGGATTGTATAGCAAGTGAGCTACCATAAATAAAATTTTGTTGTGCAGCACTTAAGCTTGATTCAGTATCATATAATTGATCTGCAAATTTTTCCGTGAAACTGGAATAAGTATTTTTACCAGAAAGTGTGTAATGGTTGTTGTAGTCTGCAATCTGCGTGTATGAAATTGAAAAGGCAGTGCTGGTCCAATTATTTTTTTTACGTCCATCTGCTAAAACAACGCCTAAGTTACCTAGGTTTATTTTGTTAGCCGATACGGATGTGTTGGTATTGAAATAGTCAACGCTATTTGTTTTATTTGAAAATTTCGAGGTCAATAAAAATTCACTTGATTTATAAAATCCCAAACCAGCTGGATTGATATGTGAAGATGACATATCGCCACCTAAGGAACCCATGGCACCGCCCAGTGCATTGCTTCTTGGTGTGCCATTTGGGGCAAACCAAGAATACTTTAATACATCATCTGGGTCTTGTGCAAATGCATTTAAGCTGAATCCTAATAAACCAAATAGTAATATTTTTTTCATAATAGTTTGTTACTTTTTTGTAAACGAGTTTAAATAATATGGATATCATTCAAACCAGCATGTATTTTTTGCTTGATTAATTACCGCCGCCACCTCTTGTTCTTCCGCCGCCAATGAATCCACCACCAGAAGAACTTCCGCTTGATCCACTTCCTGAAGATGCAGGTGCGCTATAGCTAGGACTTGAGGAGCTTCTGTTAGGTGTGCTATTTTGATAAGAGTTGTTAGAATTATTAGGCGTTGAATAATTTTTTGATGAATTATTAAAACTTGCTGCTCTTGCACTTGTAGTAGTAGTCATCACTCTTTTTACTAAACTACCAAAGCTACTTACACTAGGCTGTGTGGAATTGCTATTGCTATTTGATCTTGAAAAGCCAGTACCCACATTATTACTAGAAACTGAATTGCTATTGATACTTCTAAAGCCTGCTGGTGTATTTGATCTAGCACCTACATTGCCATTACTATTTGAATTTGCAAAATTGCCATTTTCTCTAACATCACCTGATCTTCTAAATTGTCCAATATTTTTCATG
>CAJATB010000054.1 GCA_903944755.1 uncultured Bacteroidota bacterium | reverse complement strand
TATAATAATAAATAAAAATACCCATTCCCCTAAGGCAAAAGGAAATAGTCCACTGAAAAAGCGTAATCCAGCAGCCATGTATTTGAAAAATGCTTGGGAATAATACTGGCGAATAAAGGCGGGGGAAAAGCTTGCTATAAAAATTAACAACGCCCCAACATACCAGCTGAACTTTAGATAGTAAAACAGTCCTATTTTTGGCTTTGGAGACATCACTACATTTATAAGTGTAAAAATAGGATAAACTTTGTCTTTTGATTGGTTTTTACTAACTTTGCCAACCCTAAATACGGATATGGGACATAATAGAACTTTTGAAATAGCATTTGTGGGTCTTGTGACCGGCTTACACGAGTTCGAATACCGTATTGAGGATAAGTTCTTTGTCGATTTCGGGCCTCAGGATTTCAGTAACTGCGATACAAATGTCAAGTTAAAACTTGACAAGCATCCAGGTTTCTTGCAAATGCATTTTGATATTGATGGGAAAGTGGACACACTTTGTGATCGTTGTGGCAATCCTCTAACGATTAAATTGTGGGACGAATTCGATTTAATTGTGAAGTTAGTCGACAACCCGGACGAAATGAATAGCAATGAAGAAGACCCCGACATCTACTATATTGACCGTAATGAAAGTCATTTTTCAGTAGCTAGTTGGATATATGAATTCATTAATTTAAGTATCCCTTTGCAACATATTTGCGAGGTAAACGAAAAAGGTGAATCAGGTTGTAACCAAAAGGTATTAGAGGAATTGAATAAGTTTTCTGCCAATCCATCTGAAATTTCAGATAAAAATATTTGGAAAGGCTTAGAACAGTTCAAGGATTTAGATAAAAAATAAGAAGCGTAGAAAAAATAAATAACAATAACTAATTAAAACATAAGAGATGCCTAATCCTAAACGCAGACACTCCCAACAACGTAGCGCAAAAAGAAGAACACACTATGTTGCTCAAGAAGTAACTTTAAGCAAAGACGGTACAACTGGTGAAATCCATGTACGTCACCGCGCACACGTTCAAGAAGGAAAATTATACTACAAGGGTAAATTAGTAGCTGAAAAAGCTCCTTTAAAAGCCTAAACAGCTTTTAGACATGAATATTGGCATCGATATGATGGGTGGTGATTTTGCTCCACTTGAAGCCGTAAAAGGTGTACAACAATATTTAACTCATTCCCAGAATAACATATTTTGCATAGGTGAAGAAACCCAGTTGAAAGCACTCTTTCAACAACATGGTATTTCTTCACCTTTTTTGCATTTTGTCCATGCACCAGAGGTAATTGGTTATCACGAACATCCTACAAAAGCTTTAAAGGAGAAGCCGAACTCTTCTATCGCGATTGGTTTTAAATTATTACTAAGTGGTGAAGTGGATGCTTTTTTAAGCGCAGGTAACACTGGCGCAATGTTAGTAGGAGCCATGTTTAGTATCAAACCAATTAAGGGAGTTTTAAGGCCCACCATTGCTACCCTGCTCCCTAAACTTAGTGGCAAAACTGGATTACTTGTAGACGTTGGCCTGAACGCCGACTGCAAACCTGAACAACTTAATCAATTCGCAATTTTAGGAAACTTATACGCAAAGCACATTCTAAACATTACTGAACCAACTACTGGTTTATTAAACATGGGAGAGGAAGAGGGAAAAGGGAATGCACTAGCGCAAGCAACCTACCCCATTTTAAAAGAAAATACAGTAATCAATTTTGTTGGCAACGTTGAAGGTCGTGATGTTTTTAATGACAAAGCAGATGTCATTGTTTGTGATGGTTTCACTGGAAATATTATACTCAAAACCGCTGAAGCAATGTATGATGCAGCGGCGCACCAAAATTTAGGCAACGATGCATTCTTTGGTCGTTTCCATTTTGAGAATTATGGGGGCACTCCTGTTTTAGGTGTAAATAAGCCTGTAATTATTGGTCATGGGATTAGCAATGCAAAAGCATTCAGTAATATGATTTTGCTTGCCGAAAAAATGATCCAAACAAAATTCTGTGAAATTATCACACACAGTTTCGAAAATCTATAATACTATTTTGCTCATTTTCTCTCACGCCCCTTCTATTATTAAATGCTGAGCATCTGTTACATTTTTACTAACATGTCTTAGTTTTCCTATATTTTTATCTTATTTTCACAAAAGTAAAAAAATCAACTACCCCTTATGTGGTTAAACAATATTTTAGAAACCATTGGCAATACCCCAATGATTCGTTTGAACAAAATTACCGCGCAAATCCCTGCTACCATTTTAGCAAAAGTGGACTATTTTAATCCTGGAAATTCAATTAAGGATAGAATGGCATTGAAGATGGTTGAAGTTGCAGAAGCCGAAGGAAAATTAAAACCAGGTGGCACCATTATTGAATGTACAAGTGGAAATACAGGAATGGGACTTGCATTAGCTGCTACAGTAAAGGGCTACAAGTGTATTTTTACCACAACTGACAAGCAGAGTAAAGAAAAAATGGATATACTTCGTGCAGTTGGCGCTGAAGTAATTGTTTGTCCAACGAATGTGGAACCCGAAGACCCTGCAAGTTATTATTCTGTTGCAAGAAAATTAGCCGCAGAAATCCCTAACTCCTACTTCTTTAACCAGTACGACAACTTGGCAAATCGCCAAGCACATTATGAAACTACCG
The DNA here is from genome assembly GCA_903944755.1 of uncultured Bacteroidota bacterium. Classification (GTDB taxonomy): domain Bacteria; phylum Bacteroidota; class Bacteroidia; order Chitinophagales; family Chitinophagaceae; genus Sediminibacterium. The sequence continues at coordinate 8,745 of CAJATB010000054.1, read as the reverse complement.
GCCCTGAAATTTGGGAACAAACCGAAGGTAAAATTACCCATTTAGTTTGTACAGCTGGAACAGGTGGTACCATCACAGGCACTGCTAAATATTTAAAAGAAAAGAATCCCGCAATACAAATATGGGCAATTGATCCAGTAGGCTCTTTGCTGACGCATTATTTCCAAACAGGAGAAGTGGATATGGCTTATGTTAAACCATATATCGCTGAGGGTTTTGGGGAAGATTTTGTGCCAGCCAACTACGACATGACATTAATTGATCATTTTGAACAAGTAGGTGATAAAGAAGGGGCAATAATGACACGGGAATTAGCCAAAGAAGAAGGCTTGTTTTGTGGCTACAGTTCGGGCAGTTGTCTGCAAGGATTACTTCAGTTAAAAGACCGTTTAAAAGCGACCGATATAGTGGTTTGCATTTTTCATGATCATGGTAGCCGATATATTGGAAAAGTATACAACGACGATTGGATGAAAAGTAAAAATTTTATTTAGCCACAAATACTTGGTTTGTAAGTTAAATTAGCCCGGCTAACATGTGTTTGGGGCATAATTTGTATATTTGTCCTTCAATATTTAAACTATGAGCAAGTACAGAGCAGGTGTTTTATTCGGTAAAGAATTAGAAACATTATACAACGACGCAAAAAACAACAACTTCGCAATTCCAGCAGTAAATACTACTGGGACTGACACGATAAATGCAGCTATTGAAACCGCAGCAAAAGTGAATTCTCCAATAATTATACAATTCTCAAATGGTGGCGCACAATTTATTGCAGGTAAAGGTATGCCAAACGATAATTTACAAGCTAATATTCAAGGTGCAATTGCTGGTGCATTACATGTTCATCAAGTTGCAAAATACTATGGTGTTCCTGTAGTACTTCATACCGACCATGCTTCAAAAAAATGGTTGCCATGGATAAGTGCTTTAATTGATGCAGGAGCACAATTCAACAAAGAAAAAGGACAACCATTATTCAGTTCACATATGTTGGATTTATCGGAAGAAACTTTAGAAGAAAACATACAAACATCTGCCGAGTTTTTTAAACGCATGGCTCCACTTGGAATGAGCATTGAAATTGAATTAGGCGTGACTGGTGGTGAGGAAGATGGCGTGGATAATAGTGGTGTTGAAAATGACAAACTATATACACAACCAGAACACGTTGAATACGCTTACACGGAATTAAGTAAAATTAGTAATTTATTTACCGTTGCTGCCGCATTTGGTAATGTACACGGAGTATATAGCCCAGGCAATGTTGAACTACGTCCTGATATTTTGCATAATAGTCAAGTGCATATTGAGAAAAAATTTAGTACCGCACCTAAGCCTGTTTATTTTGTATTCCATGGTGGCTCTGGTTCGCCTCAAAACCAAATCAGAGAAGCAATTGGCTATGGCGCTATAAAAATGAATTTAGACACCGATTTGCAATGGGCATTCTGGGAAGGTATTTTAGAATATTATAAAAAGAACGAAGCTTTCCTTCAAACACAATTAGGCAACCCTGAAGGCGCTGAAAAACCGAATAAAAAATACTACGATCCAAGAGTTTGGCTGAGAAAAGGAGAGGAATCTTTCAGCAAGCGCTTAGAAGTTGCTTTTGAAGATTTAAACTGTATCAATAGAAACGCTTAAACTAAAAATAACACCCTCTGTTAAATAAAAGGAAGGGATTATTTTATATAACTTGCATTAACGATTGTTCACTTAAACGACCCCTATGAGTATTAAAGAAGAAGATATTGAGGTAAATTTAACAGGTGAAGAACTTGAAGGCACTAGCGCCGAAGCGACTAAGTCAAGATGGTTTAAACGTTTTAAAAAAGGTATTACCACTTCAACTGCTGACAAGAAAGAAACACCAGAAGGTTTGTGGAGCAAATGTCCTTCTTGTAATCATATTTGTACAAGTTCTGAATTAAAGGAACATTTATTTTTATGTACAAAATGTAACTACCACCACAGAATTGGAAGTGATGAATATTTTGATATTTTATTTGATAACTCAACATTTACTGAGTTATTCGATAATATTAAAAGTAAAGATGCCTTAAACTTTACCGACTTAAAAAATTACCAAAAAAGGCTTGACGAAATACATGCAAAAACCGATTTAAAAGATTCAATGCGTGTTGCTACCGGTAAAATTAATGGAGAAGGTATTGTAGTTGCTTGTATGGATTTTGAGTTTATTGGTGGCTCATTAGGTAGCGTGATGGGAGAAAAATTTAGCAGGGCCGTAGATTATTGTATAGAACACAACCTAGCATATTTAGTAATTAGTAAAAGTGGTGGTGCACGTATGATGGAAAGTGCATTTAGTTTAATGCAATTAGCAAAAACAAGTGGGAAGCTTTCTCAACTAAGCGATGCTAAACTTCCTTTTATCTCCTTACTAACCGACCCAACTTTTGGTGGTATATCTGCAAGTTTTGGTATGTTAGGTGACCTTAATATAGCTGAACCAGGTGCATTAATAGGCTTTGCAGGTCCTAGGGTAATAAAAGAAACTATTAAAAAGGATTTGCCTCCTGGATTCCAAAGAAGCGAATTTCTACTTGAACATGGCTTTCTAGACTTTATTATAGACAGAAAGGATTTAAAGAACAAACTTTCTGAATTAGTGTTTTTATTCAGAAACTAGTGGGATTTTTAACGATCCTCCATTTTCTATTTCGATACTAAGATTAGTTATATTACTTTTGTTCCCGGTCTCGATTCGTTGTGACCGGGATTTTTTTATATGGCAAAACCAAGACCACAACCCGAACTAAACAATAGGCAAGCCTATTTTAACTACCACATAGAGGATAAATATGTGGCAGGCATGGTATTGCTAGGTACGGAAGTGAAGTCGATTAGGGAAGGCAAAGTAAGCTTTAATGACGCCTTCTGTTTTTTTGACCGAGGTGAATTATGGGTCCGCAGTTTATATATCAATGCCTACTCGCATGGAAGCAAGAATAACCACATTGAAGTACACGACCGCAAGTTGCTTTTAGAAAAAAGGGAGTTAAAAAAGATAGAAGCACAAACCAAGGAAAAAGGTTTCACCATAGTTCCATTACGTATATTTTTCAACGAAAAGCATTATGCCAAACTTGAAATTGGTATTGGAAAAGGAAAGAAAGAATACGACAAACGCGAGACCATTAAGAACCGCGATGTAGACAAGGAAATTAAACGTTTATTAAAGCGATAATTTTATTCATACTTAGTTTTATTTTCCTGCTTAAAATTTAGTTGTTCCTTTAATGCATCTGGATGTGGCCTATGGGTAGTGGCATAAGCAACCCCAAGTAATACGGCGAATATGCCAAACGCCCAACCAATTTCATTCGGTACTACCCAATAGCCCATTACCTTATTAATTTTAACACGCTCAGGGGCACTTAATTCGTAAATAACTTCCACACGCGAACCAATTTTTGAATCGTATTGTTTTTTATCCAATAGCATAAAATGCGGAATCCCGTATTCTGAATATTCAGCCACCAAACTATCCCCTTTCATTTTAATAATTGCAGGTGCGGTTTCACTATCAAAAAAATCGGGTTGCCTGCTAAAAGGCAGATATATTAAAAAGCAAGCGAGAAATAATATAATTGAAGATTTAATCAAGGTCCTATTTATTTACTATTATTTATTAACCGTATTGTCATTTAAATTAACCGGTAATTACTTTTACAAATATTCCCTATTTACTTATAACACTATTCCAAACTATTACTATCTACTAAAAAGAGCCCTAATGTTGTAGGACTCTTTTTAGTATTTCGATAGGTAAATATTTCATTTACCTATTGTTGAATTTTTATTACGCCAAGCTTCTGAAATCCACTGGCACTAACTTACTCACCCCTGGCTCTTGCATGGTTACACCATAAATTACATCCACTGCACTCATAGTTTGTTTATTGTGCGTTACAATAATGAACTGCGATTTATCACTGAACTTCTTAATCATTTGAGTGAACTTACCTACGTTAGCGTCATCCAATGGTGCATCAACCTCATCCAAAATACAAAACGGAGCTGGCTTAATTAAGTAAATTGCAAATAACATAGCTGTTGCAGTTAAAGTTCTTTCTCCACCACTCAACTGGCTTATTGAAGAAGGACGTTTTCCTTTAGGACGTGCAACAATCTCTACTGCTGTGTCTGCCAAATTATCAGGATCAACCAATATTAAGTCACATGAGTCTTCTTCAGTAAATAAAGCTTTGAATACTTTTTGGAAGTTTTCACGAGCAGTATTGTATGTTTCTAGGAATGCTTGGTTTGCAGTTGCTTCCACTTCTTGGATAGTTTGTAATAAACTTTCCTTTGCCGTAACAAGGTCATTCTTTTGTTCTAAAATAAAGTCATAACGTTTCTTCATTTCAGTATAGGCTTCAATTGCTGTAGGATTCACTTCACCCATATTCTCTAAGCGCTTCTTCATCTTCTCAGCACTTACTTGTAATTCTTCAAGGGTTTCTTCCGTTTGACGGCCTTTGTCTAATACTTCTTCTAATTCAACTTTAAACTCGACACTTAAACGTTCTTTCATACCAGACAATTGCAATTTCAAATTGTTCAATTTGTCCTTAATTTCATTAATCAACTGGTCAACTAACTCCTTTGACTTGATTTGTAACCTTACCGCACTTTCTTTTTCTTGTAGGTCGTTACGCAATGTATAATAAGCCTGGTCAGCTTCGTTCAATCTAAGTTCTTCTTCTTCCTTATTTTTAATTAACTGCACCAATGCTTCTGAAATTTCAGTTAACTGATCGCGACTTTCCACAATAGAAGAGGTTGCTTCACTTAACTGCAGCGTATTGGTTTGAATTTGTGCGTGTAAATCATTTAATTGATTTTCCTTAAACACAACTTCCTGTTGTAAAGCTTCTATTTTACTTAATTGCTTTGTTAATTGTAAATTCATTTCATTGAATTCACCCGATGCTAAATGGTAAGCTTGTTCAGCTGCTTGGTAAGCTAATTCAATGGCTTCCAATTGCGCCTGTGTTTCATGTAAGGAAACATTCAATGACTCCAAAGCCAACCTTGTATCGGCAATGGCTGCATGTTCTTGTGCCATTTTTTCGGCATATTCTTGTAGCTTAACTAACGCATTTGCTTGAGCCAATTGTAAATTCTCTAACCTATTCTTATTTGCGAATACTTCATTTATTAAAGTATTTATTGCTTGTTCGGTAGCACGTATTTCATTTTCTTTCAACAAATCATTGAATTGTAAAACAGAATTATGCTGCGTTTGTATTTGAACTTTTAATTCATTAACTACTTTTTCTTGGGACTGGATGTCTGCTAATAATTTTTCTAAATTCTTAGCACGTCCAATTTTCTTACCCTCGAACATGCCAACACTTCCACCTGTTAAAGTGTATTTACCTTTAACATATTTTCCTGTCTTTTCTAAGATTACCCCTGTGCTAATAGCTTCTAAAGCAGCTTCATTTTCAGCAATAAAAACATTGCCCAATAAATGAGTAGCTAAAGCTGTATACTGCGCATCAAATTCAATAACCGATAATGCGGCAATTGTATTTGCCGGAGCTGTTTCTGCTTTTGCGCTAGCTAACTGATCCAAAAGGAAGAAATTAGCCTTGCCTTTTTTGTTTTCGTCTAACAAATGAACCGCTTGCATTCCTTCTTTCAAATCATTAACTACGTAATAGTTTAAGTAAGGCTCCAATACGTTTTCCACAGCTGTACGGTAAGCCTCTTGTACGTAAAGTATATCAGATAAGATAGGCGCATTGTGGTTCCAACCAGTATTTTTGTGTAAGAACTTAACACTCTCAGGATATCCTTCCATAGAATCCACCAAGCTTTTTAATAAATCGTATTCGTTCTTTTTTGCATCTAAAATTCTTGTTTGGTCAGCCAGTTTCGATCTTAATACTTCAAGCTGAGCTTGCGTTTCAAATATAGCTGCTTTTGCTTGCTCGTGTTGAGATTGCAATTCGGCTAATGTAGCTTTTTTGGCACTTAAATCAATTTCCTTAGCATCTAATTGTATCGTTAAATCGGCAATATGGCTAACTCTGTGCCCTTGTTCTTCTTCAATTTGGTGATGACTTCTTTGGATATTTTGAATTGAAGTATCAGAAACTGCTACTTTCTTTTCGGCATCAAACTGACCTCTTTGAATTTGTTGGTACTGTTGGCGTAAACCATCTAATACTACTCTTTGGTCATCAAACTGTGCACGTTTGTTTGTTAATGCTGTTTGTGATTGTTCTACCCTATTTTTGAAATCGTGGTATAATTTTTCTTCGTCAATTACTTGCAACTTTGTGTATTCAATAGAATCACCAATTGTTTTTAATTGCCCTTCTGCTCTTTCTAGAAATTCCTTTAAGTTCGACTCCTTGTCATTTAAATAATCAAGTCGTTGTGCTGCTAAATTTTTATCGTTTTCCTTCGTCCTTAAGGTTTGTAATTTGTCGTTAAACTCGTGTTGTAAGCTTTGCAAGTTTTTTTCCTTCTCAATAAAAACAACACGTTCTTTTTCTAATGCAGCTTCTTCTAATGCAATAGTTGCTTCTAATTGGAATTTCTTATCGGTTTCGGTTTCTTGTTGCTCTGTAAGTTCCTTATAGCTTAAGTTAAACCCTTCTAAGGAAGCAATTGCTAGTTCAATAGCTGTAGCTTGGTAATCCTTTTTAATTTCAAAATACTTCTCTGCTTTCTTAGCTTGGTTCTCTAAAGTTTTAAGTTGGTTATTAATTTCAAATAACAAATCCTCAATTCTAGACAAATCCATTTCAGTTGCATCTAACTTATTCTTCGCTTCCTTCTTTCTTGTTTTGTAAATGGTAATACCCGCTGCTTGTTCCAACATGCGTCGGCGGCTATTATCCTTATCCTTAATGATATCATCTACCATTCCTAATTCTATGATCGCATAACTATCGGTACTTACACCGGTGTCCATGAATAAGTTATGGATATCCTTTAAACGGCAAGCAACATCATTTAAACGATATTCACTTTCTCCATTTTTATAAAAACGACGTGTTACTGATATTGTGCTGAATTCTGTAGGTAATAAATTTTTTGTATTCTCGAAGGTCAGCGTTACTTCGGCCATGCTACTCGCATTTCTAGTCTTGCTTCCGTTGAATACAAGAGAGTCCAAATTTTCACTTCTTAAAGCTGAAATTTTCTGCTCCCCTATAACCCACCTGATACTATCGATGATATTACTTTTTCCGCATCCATTGGGCCCAATAATGCCCGTTATGCCTTCGTCAAAACTAACTATAGTTTTGTCAGCAAAACTCTTGAACCCTTTGATTTCTAATGACTTTAGTCTCACTTTCTTTGAACTTTATAATTGTCTGCGAACTTATGAAAAAGACGCTAGAATTCAAAGAAAATTAGGCCTTTTCAACAAGGCGGCCGCCTTCTGTAGTGAGGGTGCGTGACGGAAACTTGTTAACTACCATGAAATCGTGGGTTGCCATTAGTATGGCAGTGCCGTCATCTTTGGCGATTTGGAACAACAATTGCATGATTTCGTCGCTCGTTTCAGGGTCTAAACTGCCTGTTGGCTCGTCTGCAAGTATCAATTTAGGAGAATTTAGCAGTGCACGTGCAATATCAACCCTTTGTTGCTCCCCGCCACTCATTTCGAAAGTCATTTTGAAACCTTTATTCTTAAGTCCTACTTTAGTGAGGACATCTTCTATTTTTTGCTCAATTAGCTTTTCGTCCAACCATCCAGTTGCTTTAAGTACAAAACGAAGGTTTTCGTGCACATTTCTGTCGGTCAATAATTGAAAATCCTGAAAAACGATCCCTAAGTTTCTCCTTAAAAATGGCAATGTCTTCCAGTCCATTTGTTTTAAATCAAAACCAACCACTTTGCCGTTCCCTTCGGTTAAGGTAATTTCACCATATAACGACTTCAATAAGCTACTCTTTCCAGTTCCTGTTTTGCCAACCAAATACACAAACTCACCCCTTTGAACGGTTAAATTCACATCCTGTAAAATCAAATTTCCACTTTGATATATATTGGCATTTTGTAGCTGAATTACAATTTCACTCATGGTTAATTAGGTTTGTTTGTGATTTATTTGAGACAGTTCCCTGTATAATTTATTTAAACAATTAGTATAAAATTAATAGCTAAAATTTTCCCTTCCAAAACTTCCTTTTATTACCAGCTCCTTTGTGGCAGCAGCTTCTACTCTGCCTACAACTTGTGCGTCAATATTAAAAGTTTTAGCTAATGCTATCAATTTTGGCGCAGCAGCTTGGTCGGTAAATATTTCTAAACGGTGGCCCATATTAAAAACTTGGTACATTTCCCTTGCATTGGCACCTGAATTTTCTTGTATTAATTTGAATATTGGAGGGGTTTCCATTAAGTTATCTTTTATGATACACATTGGGCCAGGCAAGTATTTCATGCATTTTGTTTGACCACCACCACTGCAATGTATCATCCCTTTTACTGCGTCAAAATGTGCACTAAGAATAGCTTTAACCAAGGGTGCGTAAGTTCTTGTAGGACTTAATAATAACTTACCCACTGAAATTGCACCATAACCAGGTATGGTAATTTCGTCGGTCATTTTATTATTACCTATATAAACAACTTCATTAGGTAAAGTAGGTTCGAATGTTTCAGGATATTTTGTAGCATATTCTTTGCTCAACACATCGTGTCTTGCACTAGTTAAGCCATTACTTCCAAGTCCGCTATTG
>CAJATB010000053.1 GCA_903944755.1 uncultured Bacteroidota bacterium | reverse complement strand
TACTTTCTTGAATGAGCAACGTAAAATTAATGTTGAACATAAGCAAATCATTCGTTCAAGTAAAGCTGAAAAAGAACGACAAATTAAACATTTAAATGATTTTAAGAAAAGGCATCAAATCCTTGCTGAACAATATATTGCTAAACTTAAAGAAGCAGCCATTCATAAAGAAAACATTTTTGAGGTATTAATGGAAGCGGTAAAATTTTGCAGTCTTGGGCAGCTTACCGACGCTTTGTACCAAGTAGGCGGCAAGTATAGCAGAAACCTTTAATTTGTGCTTTTTGACCTAAAATGAAGGCTAAATGGGCCATTAAGCCATTGTATGAATCATCAATAAAAAACATACCTTTGCCATTCAATTTTTAAGCTTAAAAATCAAGTATGAATACTGATAAGAATACGGTCATTGGGTTTGTTTTATTAGCGGGTCTATTTTTTACTTATTTCTGGTATACTAATAAACAACAAGGTGAATTAGAAACCTATAAAAAACACTATACCGATTCTATTGCAATGGTAAAAACAGCTGAGGCAAAAGCAGCAGCGTTAAAAACACCTATTCAAATAGATTCAACTAGTAATACTTCATTGGCTGCAGTTGTTGCGGATTCTGTAATGGAGCAATTCACTGAATTAGAAAACGAAGTAATTAAAGTTAAGTTCAGTAACAAAGGTGGTCAAGTTGCACAGGTAACACTTAAAAAGTATAGTAATTCAAATAAGCAATTAGTACAATTAGGGGATAGTAGTTCTTTAAACTATCCAGTTAATATTGGAAATAACCAAACAGCCCAAATTAATCAAGTAATATTCCCCGTACTTACCATTTTGCCAGCGACAGAAGGAGCTCAAAAATTAGAATATGCGTGGACAACCCCCTCTGGTAAAACGATACGTCACCAATTTACTTTGTACGCGAACAAATATAGTATTGACTGGAATGTGCAGTTGGATGGAGCAGACCAATTATTGACAAATGGCCAAGTAAACATATTATGGGATGTACACAGTTACCAACAGGAACGTACTACTGTTTATGAAAGGCAAATGTCTAATGTGTGTTTTTCTGAAGGAAATGAATTCGATTACATTTCAAGCAATACAAATAAAACATTCGAAAAACCAATTCAATGGGTTGGCTTAATTCAACAATTTTTTAGCACTACTTTAATTTCAAAGGAGGGCTTTACTTCAGGCAAGGTGGACTGGCAAAGAAAAGTGGATAGCAGTAATGGGCTTGCAACCATGCAGGCGCAAATACAAACCAAAGTAACGGGTGCAGCAGTAAACATCCCATTGTCTTTATTTTATGGTCCGAATGATTATAAGATTTTAGGTGCACAAGCAAAGGAGATGGACAAGATTGTGAATTTAGGCCGTGACCTATATTCATTTGTTCGTCCAATTAACAAATACATTATCATGCCTGTGTTTGATTTCTTTGCAGGATTTGTTGTCAATTATGGGTGGGTGGTTTTATTGTTAACCATTTTTATTCGTTTAGTAACTTCTCCGCTTACTTATTCTAGCTATTTGAGTAGTGCTAAAATGAAAGTATTGAAGCCTGAATTGGATGAGATTAAGAAAAAAATGGGTGACGATCAACAAGGCTTTGCTATGGAGCAAATGAAGTTATTTAGAGAAGCAGGGGTAAATCCTTTAGGAGGTTGTATCCCAGCTCTTTTACAAATCCCTATTTTCTTTGCATTGTATAGTTTCTTTAATTCGAATATTTCATTAAGAGGTCAGTCCTTTTTATGGAGTAAGGATTTGTCAAGTTATGATGTGATTGCAACATTGCCATTTTCAGTTCCATTAGGCTTTGGAAGTCATATAAGTTTATTTACTATTACAGCGGTAATTACCACTATTATTATCTCGGTTTATAATATGGCAATGACACCAACACAGGATAATCCAGCATTGAAATACATGCCGTATATATTCCCTATAATGTTATTGTTTATTTTCAATAGCCTTCCTTCGGCGTTAACTTGGTATTATACAGTTTCAAATATTGTCACTTTAATACTTCAATTAATTATCCAAAAATTCATCATTAATCATGATAAAATTTTGGCTGATATTGACGTTAAAAGAAAGACACCCAAGAAGAAAAGCAATTGGCAGAGCAAGTATGAACAAATGGTTGATGCACAGAAAAAAGTGCAAACTTTGAAGGATAAGACAAAAAAATAATTACCCCCCCCCAGGCATAGAACCAGTTTCAACAAGGAACTATGTTTGTAATTAGGAAGCATGAAGCGTAGAATTAATCTTTTAATTGTGTGCATTTTACTTTCGTTTATAAATGCAAACGCTCAAGCCAAAGTGGTAGGGGAGTGTGCGATACAATTCAGTATTTACCAAACAAAATTACAGGACACAAGTTTTATTGGATCCAAGTCGGTATTAATAAAGGGGAATCAATGTAAGACGGTTTTAACTAGCCCTCATTTCACCCAAGGGCTGCATTTTAATATTCAAGAATCAAAGGCGATTATCACAAAAGAAATTGGTGCCGCAAAATTTTTACAAGAAATAAATTATCCACCTGCTAATATGCCAACCCTGCTATCGATGAAGGAGATAGCTTCTGACACGGGCGTTGTGATTTTAGGGTACACATGCAAGCGCATTGAATTAAAATGGAGTGACGGGGCCCAGTACAGCCTTTATTACACCAATGAAATTATTCCAACAGTGAATACGTTTGAATATGCATTTAAAGAAGTGCCAGGTTTGGTATTGGCATACACAGTTATTTCTGATCAAGGAGTTGAAATACGCTATTTGGCTACTCAACTTGACCTAAGTCCCTTGTCATTGAGCCAATTTAATATCAACACTAGTTTATACCAAGTGTTAGATTAATGAAATGTAAATAATTAATTAATGCTGAACAGGTGCTGGTGTCTTGAATTTAGACAACACCACTTTGTAACG
>CAJATB010000052.1 GCA_903944755.1 uncultured Bacteroidota bacterium | reverse complement strand
GAGGATTTAGTGTACTAGTTACCTTTATTAGTTGCTCGCACTAGAGGCTTAAGTGACACCAATTAAAGGCTTAACCTACAAGTATTAAATGCTTAAACGGTCATTTATTTTTTTGTCAATCAATTGGAAAAAATCTTCGGGTTTATAGGTTCTCCAGGGTTCAATTTCCATTAGTTCAATATACCTATTCAATTTCCTTTGTAAAAAATCATGTTGGGCACCAACTTGTAAGTTTATTAGAACTGCCCATCCTTCTTCATCTGAAAGTTCTTCATATAATTCTTCATAATAGTCTCTGTCGCCGCTGTGAAAATTATATACGTTTTCAGCAATTAAAATGAACTTAGTAATTCCTTCAAATTGAAGTTTATCGAATACTTCTCTTTTTAAATACATGATGTCATTTTCAATCGCGTCATTCCATTCTCCAATCATTTCTATAATAGCAAATTTGGAATCATAGTCCACGAATAAAATTTTAAGGTAAAGTGTTTTACTGCCAAATTCATCCCATTGTGGATGTATGAAATAGTTGTAAACTGTTTGAGAAAATTCAAACTCGCTATACGTTCTTCCAAAGAAAATGGATCTAGGGTCTTCTTCTGCCATATACATATGGCGCCATTGAAAATAAGGTTCTATTTCGTGCACAAAATTACTTTGATTGCTTATGAAAATCAATTAAACCATCCATTGGTGATTTTACTATTTTACCTAATGTTAATTCATAACTAGTTGCTAATTGTTTTAGGACATCCTTAAAACCATAAGCAACACTGCCTACAAAATGAATAGGGTATAACCACGCTTCATTCAATTTTATGATATGTGCGAAAAAGAAATCGTTCAAGCCATCCTCTATAATATTTTCAATCATATAATGGCCTCTATTTTCCGCCAAAAATTTAGCGAAGGAAGCCATGTAACGGTTGGGCAAGGGTTCCTTGTAAATCGCGTTTAAAATTTGGTCTTTAGTAAGTGCATATTTTTTTTCAAAAGCAGCCATTAAATCTTCATCAAATGTATTGTATAAAAAATACTGTAATACTTTTTTCCCTAGGTAAGCGCCACTGCCTTCATCTCCTAAAACATAACCTAGTCCGGGACTATTTTTTACAATTTTCTTTCCGTTATAAAATCCAGTATTGGAACCAGTTCCTAAAATGCAGGCCACCCCTTTTTCATGCTTGCACGTTGCCCTTGCAACAGCCGTTAAGTCGGTTTGAATATCGAGGGTTGCTTTTGTGAAAACTTGCTTTAGCGCTTTTTTTATTATAGCTACATTATTTGCATTACTTAAACCCGTACCATAAAAATATACAGCCTGTATAGTTTCGAGGGCTACTTTTTTATGAAAAGACTTATTAAGCAATGTTACAATTTCTTCCATTGAAAGAAAATAGGGGCTAATACCCTGGGTAATGATGTTTTTTTTCTTATTGTTTAATACAATAGTCCATTGACATTTTGTAGCACCGCTATCGGCAATAATGTAATTCTTAATCATGTGGTAAAACTTGTGTGTGAAAATAGCCATTTTAATGTAATTTTAGCGGGAATACAACAACATGCAACAAAATAATAACACAAAATGGTTTAGTCCAATTTCTTACGCAGTCGTATTAGTAATAGGGGTTGCATTGGGTGTCTTTTTTAAAGGAAATAACTCCTTTAATGTTTTGCCATGGCAAAATCAGCACGCGATAGAAGAAATAATGCAACTTGTTAAATCAAAGTATGTTGATTCAATTACTAATGACAGTGCCGATCTTAAAATTGCCGATTATTATCTAGCGCAACTCGACCCTCATTCTTTATATATTCCTCCCGCAGACTTAGGGGAGGTGAATGAACAGCTTATGTCAAATTTTAAAGGAATTGGCATTGAGTTTCAACAATTCAGGGACAGTGTATTTGTTTCGTATGTACTTAAAGCGGGGCCTGCAGAAAAAGCGGGATTATTGGTTGGGGATATACTTTTGAAAGCAGATGACAGTATTCAATTGTCTGGGAAAAAATGGGATGGGGAAGATATTAGAAAAAAACTAAAAGGCCCTTCCAATAGCAAAGTAGCTTTGCTCGTTAAACGAGGCAGTATCAATAAATTAATTGTAGTTGAAAGAGATAATGTGCTAGTATCTTCTATAGATGCTGCTTACATGATTCAGCCAACACAAGGATATATTCGTATTAATAAATTTGCCGACCGCACTTACGAGTCCTTTATGCAAGCACTTGAACCCTTATTAAAGGACAGCATGCATTCATTAATAATCGACTTAAGAGGCAATGGGGGTGGCTTGCTTTCTGAAGCAGTCGCAATTGCAGATGAACTAATAGCAGGTAATAAATTAATTGTTTATACGCAAGGCGCGCATTCGCCAAGGGTAGATTTTTTTAGCAAGCGAGAAGGTTTGTTTGAGGAAGTTACACTTACTGTATTAATGGATGAGACTTCTGCTTCGGCAAGTGAAGTATTAGCTGGGGCTTTGCAAGACTGGGATAGAGCAACCATTGTGGGTCGACGTTCTTTTGGGAAAGGGCTCGTTCAACAACAATTTAACTTGTCAAATGGTGGCGCATTAAGGTTAACTACTGCAAAATATTATACCCCACTTGGAAGAGATATTCAAAGGCCTTATACCAATGGCAAACTGGCTTACGAGAAGGATTTTGTACATCGTGTTTACGAGGATGCATTAGGGAAGCAGGATACCACTTTTAAAGGGATTGCTTATAAAACACCAAAAGGACATATAGTATATGGTGGTGGGGGCATTTATCCTGATACCTGGGTGTTTAATAATGACATAATGTTCGATTCAAACTATAGTGTATTATTTGCCGAAAATTTATTAAATGATTTCGTTTTTAAATGGTTTATGAAGGAACAGGCTACTATTAATAAGTTAAAAACACCAACTGATTTCATTACTTCTTATAAAGGAAAAAATGTGTGGGATGAATTGTTGCAATTTTCCACACAAGCACAAAAGCAAAAACTAAAAAAATTAGAGAAAAATAAAGCACCTATACAAAGGCAAATTTTATCATTAGCAGCGAGAATGAAATGGTATAAGCAAGGCTATTATGTGGTTCAGAATACTTTGGATCCGGACTTTATTAGCATGCTTCCAAAATTATGATCATTATCAGTGTTTAAACTGACTGCTCTCAGTTGGAATTTCAGCTATTGGAATCACCTTTGCCCCAATTACTATGCAGCATAAATGTTACCATTGTGGAGAAAAATGTGATGAGACAATTCAACTAGACGACAAATATTTTTGTTGCGATGGTTGCAAAATGGTATTTCAATTATTGGATGAAAATGGGTTGTGTCAATACTACGATTTGACAGACATGCCTGGCTTTTCTGCAAAAGGACATTTTGTTTCCGAGAAATATAATTATTTAGACAATGCTGCTATTCAAGAACAGCTCATTCAATTCAGGGTGGGGGATCAAGCACACGTTGTATTTTATTTACCACAAATACATTGCGTGAGTTGTGTGTGGTTGTTGGAAAACTTGCACAAGATTAATCCCGGTGTAATTCAGTCTCAGACTCATTTTGAAAAGAAAGAAATAAAAATAGTTTTCAATCCATCCATTATTTCTTTAAAAGAACTGGTCCAATTACTTTCTTTTGTTGGCTATGAACCCATGATACACTTAGGGGGCAATGATTGGATGAAAAAGAAAAAGGTAAATAAAAAGCAATTGCTTAAAATTGGAATTGCTGGTTTTTGCTTTGGGAATATAATGATGTTAAGCTTCCCCGAATATTTATCAGCTGATTTGGCGGAGTTGGGTAACTTAAGGTCGTTTTTTGTGTATTTGAATTTACTTTTATCCCTACCTGTATTATTTTATTGTGCGAATGGTTTTTTCATTTCTGCTTATACAGGGTTAAGGCAAAAGTGGTTGAATATAGATGCGCCTATTGCATTAGCCATACTAGTGACATTTGGAAGGAGCTTGTACGAAATAGTAACACAAACAGGAGGGGGATATTTAGATAGCATGAGTGGAATTGTTTTTTTTATGTTAATAGGAAGGTGGTTTCAGGATAAATCCTATGATTCCTTTTCATTTGATAGGGATTATCAGTCCTTTTTCCCTTTAGGCGTTACCGTATTAGAAGCAGGCAAAGAAATAAATAAACCACTATCAACTATTGAAAAAGGGGCTATATTATTAATACGCGCCGACGAAATGGTACCTGCGGACGCCAAATTATTAACCAACGGAGCCCTTATTGACTATAGTTTTGTAAGTGGAGAAAACGAACCAGTTGAAGTTGAAAATGGGTCGACTGTTTTTGCAGGGGGAATACAAAAGGGCAGGGCAATACAAGTGGAAGTAATTAAACCTGTTGGGCAAAGTTATATTACAGAATTATGGAATAGCCCTATATTAAAAGCGGAGAAAAACAAGGAACAGTCTTTCGTGCATCCTTGGAGTCAATATTTCACGTTTGTATTATTCTCAATAGCCATAGGTAGTGGGATATATTGGGCTATTGTAGACAGTTCAAAAATACTTCCAGCAGTAACATCAGTGCTTATTGTTGCTTGTCCTTGTTCCTTATTACTCACCGTTACATTTACATATGGGAATGTATTAAGGTGGTTAGGGAAGCAGCATTTTTATTTAAAAAATGCTAGTGTGATTGAAGCTATGGATAAAATTGATACCATTGTTTTTGACAAGACGGGCACCTTAACAAACCACCAGGATACTCATTTGGAATATAGCGGGGAGCATTTAAATGAAGTTGAGGTTACTGCCATTAAATCTGTTACAAGAGAATCACTCCATCCCCTAAGTCAGTTAATAACCAAGTATTTTAATGAACGCGTTGAAAAAACTGTACTGGTTGAAGCGATTGAAAATTATATAGGTAAGGGTACGAAAGCAACTTGCAATGGCATGGAGATGCTTATAGGTTCAAAAAGTTTATTGGTAGCGCATGGGGTAGCAGTAGGGGAAATAGAAGGCTCCGTTGTTTGTATTGCTATTAATGGAGTGTACAAAGGTAAATTTAGCATTAATCATACCTATAGAAATAATATAGATAGCATGGTTGCCAAATTAAAAAAAGCTGGGTACCAACTACATTTATTAAGTGGGGATCATCCAACTGAAAAGTTGCACCTTACACAATTGCTAGGTGCCGATATTCCCATGCTTTTTGAGCAAAATCCCTTAGATAAACTTCAGTATATACAACAATTGCAAGCATCGGGTCGCCGAGTAATGATGGTTGGAGACGGATTAAATGATGCAGGTGCCTTGCAAAAGTGTGATGTAGGGATAGCGGTCACCGACCAAACACACCTTTTTACGCCTGCAAGCGACGGGATCCTAGAAGGTTCAATGATTCAATCAATGGATAGCCTTTTGGCTTTTGCAAAAAAAGCAAAGCTTATTATCACCCTGATATTTATACTTTCTTTACTTTATAACTTGGTGGGCATGTATTTTGCTACTAGGGCAGAATTGTCCCCAATGGTTGCAGCCATACTAATGCCAATAAGTTCAATAAGCATTGTTTCTCTTTCAGCATTACTTTCCTATTTATACGCAGCACCTATCAGGACCAAAAGCTGATTAAAATCATGCGTTTTATGACTTTTGTCACATTTATATTCTGATGTGGCGATTACATTTGTCACAATATTGTCATAAAATTTTTACAATGGGTGTTTTAATTATTTTAATCATAGTAAGTGTAGTAGTAGCCGGCGGCTTTCTATTTGCCTTTTTATGGTCTGTTAAAACAGGCCAAATGGATGATGATTATACACCTTCTGTTAGAATGTTATTTGATGACGAAATAAAAGAATCAAAAAAATAAAATCTTAATAAAAAAACTTCAATCACCATTTAAATTATACTTATGCAAGTAGAAAGTTTTCAGTATGATAATAAGACGGTAAGGAACTTTGCCATCGCAACAATCATTTGGGGAGTAGTCGGAATGACTGTTGGTTTATGGATTGCCTTACAGTTGGTTTTTCCCACTGTATTAAACTTACAACCCTATTTCAATTTTGGTCGTTTAAGACCTTTACATACAAATGCTGTAATTTTTGCGTTTGTGGGTAATGGTATTTTTATGGGGGTGTATTATTCATTACAACGTTTAGTGAAAGCTAGAATGTTTAGTGATGTGTTGAGTAAAATACATTTCTGGGGCTGGCAATTAATTATTGTAGCGGCTGCTATTACGCTTCCATTAGGTATTACTTCTTCAAAAGAATATGCCGAATTAGAATGGCCAATTGACATTGCCATTACTTTAATTTGGGTAGTGTTTGGTTTTAATATGTTTGCAACCATTATAAAGCGCCGTGAACGCCATTTATATGTAGCTGTTTGGTTTTACATTGCCACATTCGTAACTGTTGCTGTATTGCATTTAGTGAATTCATTTGCTTTGCCAATTTCGCTATTCAAAAGTTATAGTTGGTATGCAGGTGTGCAAGATGCTTTAGTACAATGGTGGTATGGGCATAATGCGGTTGCGTTTTTCTTAACCACACCGTATTTAGGTTTGATGTATTACTTCATGCCTAAGGCTGCGAACCGACCAGTGTTTTCTTACAGGTTATCAATCATACACTTTTGGGCTTTAATATTCTTATACATATGGGCAGGACCGCATCATTTATTATATACTGCACTACCAAACTGGGCACAGAGTATTGGTATCGTATTTAGCTTTATGTTAATTTTCCCGAGCTGGGGTGGTATGATTAATGGTTTGTTAACCTTACGTGGAGCATGGGATAAAGTAAGAGAAGATGTGATTTTAAAATTCATGGTAGTTGCGGTAACTGCTTATGGTATGTCCACTTTTGAGGGGCCTATGTTGTCACTTAAAAGCTTTAATGCGGTAGCGCATTTTACGGACTGGATTGTTGCACACGTTCATATTGGAGGATTAGGATGGAACGGTATGTTAACTTTTGGTATTTTATATTGGTTAATTCCAAGAATATATAAAACCGAGTTGTTCTCTAAAAAAATGGCTAACGCGCATTTCTGGTTAGCAACTTTAGGTATTTTATTTTATGCCATTCCAATGTATTGGGCTGCATTTCAACAAGCTTCAATGTGGAAACAATTCACAGAAAGTGGTCAGTTAAAATATCAATTCTTAGAAACGGTAACTTATATGGCTCCGTTTTATGCAATGAGAGCGTTGGGTGGTATTTTATATTTAACCGGTGCAATTCTTATGATGGTGAATATCTTTAAAACTATTGGCAAAGGAACACTTGTTGCAAACGAGGATGCGCAAGCACCAGCTTTAGAAAAAACGTATACTAAACACGCAGGGGAGCATTGGCATCGTTGGATTGAAAGAAAGCCAACACCATTATTAATATTGTCACTGATTGTTATTTTAATTGGGGGTATAGTTGAAATTGTACCAACATTCTTAGTGAAATCTAATATTCCTACCATTGCAAGTGTTAAACCCTATACTCCTTTAGAATTACAAGGAAGAGACATTTATGTAAGAGAAGGTTGTTATACTTGTCACTCACAAATGATTCGTCCTTTTAGAAGTGAAACTGAACGTTATGGCGAGTATAGTAAAGCAGGTGAATTTGTTTATGACCATCCATTCCAATGGGGTAGCAAACGTACTGGTCCAGATTTGGCTAGAGAAGGTGCAGGAAATTTGAAAAAATCTAATTCATGGCATTTCAACCATATGGAAGAACCAAGTGCACTTTCTACAGGTTCAGTAATGCCTTCCTACGCATTCATGAT
>CAJATB010000051.1 GCA_903944755.1 uncultured Bacteroidota bacterium | reverse complement strand
GCCCATGATGAATAAAAAGCGACCAAGCATTAAATTCCTAAATTCAGTTACGCGTAAGGCAATAAATGGGTCGTTTTTTACAAATTGGTTGCTTTTGTCCATGTATAGCTGTTAAGGCAAATTGAAATAATGTTGGCCTTCGTCTAAATCCTTTTCCAAGGCGTCCGTTATTACTTTAAAATGGGCCTCGTTGTATAAAAAATCAGCATTGCTCGCATCTACAAATATGGTTTTGATATTGTGCTGCTTAATATAGCTTGTGTAGGTTTCTTGCAGCTTGAATAAATATTCATCAGGGATAGCTTGTTCGAATTTTCTATTTCTTTTTTTAATATTGTTCTGTAATTTATTTACAGGGGCGTGCAAGTAAATTAATATATCAGGAGGGTTTAGCTGCTGGTAAAAAACGTCAAACATTTTTTGATAAAGCCTAAATTCTTCTTCAGGTAAATTTACTTTTGCAAATAATAAGCATTTTGTAAATAAATAATCAGAAACAGTTACTTCTTGAAACAAGTCTTTATTTTTAACTAATTCTTGCTGCTGCTTAAAACGCTCCGCTAAAAAAAATAATTCTAAAGGGAAAGCATACTGTTTTGGGTTCTCGTAAAATTTTGTCAGAAAAGGATTTTCAGCAAATTCTTCTAAAACCAACCTTGCATTATAATGTTGTGATAATAATTGAGAGAGTGTTGTTTTCCCAGCTCCAATATTCCCTTCAATGGTAATAAAACGATGATTCATATTTTCGATATTCTACTTCGCCAAATATACCAAGCGGCTTGCTTAAATGGAGTTTTTTTTATACACAGCCGAAGAATCTCCACATTCTTTCAACAATAAGGTATTGTTTTTGTGAAATACTGGGTGTATATAATTAGGCGCTATTTCCACCAAAGGCATTAATACAAAATTACGTTCTGCTAGGCGAGGATGGGGAATGGAAACTATTGCAGTTTCAATTATTTCTTCATTAAAATAAATGATGTCAATATCAATAGTTCTTGGACCTAGTGGGTTTATACGAATTCTACCTAGTTGTTTTTCTATATCCAATAATGCTAGCATAAGTTGCGACGCATCCAACTGGGTTTCAATTAAAAGGGCTTGATTTAAAAAAGCAGCTTGATTTTTGTATCCCCAGGCTTCAGTTTCATAGATAGTCGAAGCTTTTAGCATTCTACCACATGCTTGTTCTATACAATCGATTGCAGTTTTCAAATTTGCCAATCGGTCGCCTATATTGCCGCCTATCAATAGGTATACTTTGTTCATAGAAGGATTCTAAAAGTAGCTCAAATATCCATAATTTTACAGCGTTACCCTATTTTAGTCCAATCTATTTTTCGGAACCCTACATTCAATTTTATTTTACCATGAAAAATTTCTTCAAATCTTGTTTAGCCAGTTTATTGGCATTAATCATATTTACTGTTGGCGGGTTTTTCCTAATTGTAGGAATTGCTGCCAGTTTTTCAAAAGAAGAGACTAAAACAGTTAGTCCTAATTCTGTTTTAGTACTTGATATTGCTGAAACGTTTCCTGAACAAAGTAATGACGATCCTTTTTCCGAACTCATTAATAAGAAAAAAGGGAAAACGCCAAGTTTAACTGAGTTAATTGGGTTAATCGCTCATGCAAAAAAGGATTCTACTATTAAAGGGATTTATATCAAATGTCAGCAAAACCCTAACGGTTATGCTGCGTCTGAAGAAATAAGAATAGCATTGATTGACTTCAAAACAGCCAAGAAGTTTGTTGTCGCTTATGGTGAAACTATTTCTCAAAAAGGGTATTGGATTGGCAATACGGCCGATCAAATTTATACCCATCCTCAGGGTGGATTGGAGTGGGCGGGGTTTTCTTATGAAACCATGTTCTTGAAAGGCATGCTAGATAAGCTTGAAATTAAACCTCAAATATTTTATGCAGGTAAATTTAAAAGTGCGACAGAACCTTTTAGGTATACTCAAATGTCTGAGGCGAATAAATTACAAACTAGTGTATGGCTAAATTCCATTTACAATAGTTTTATTGAAGGAACTGCTGAGCAAAGAAAACTTGACCCCGTATTTTTAAAAGCCATTGCAAACGAGGGAAAAGTGCAAACTGCAAATGACGCCTTAGTTTTTAATTTAATTGATGGTTTAGTTTATGATGATCAATTAAAAAAAATAATTGCGAAGAAACTTAAAGGGGTAAAAGAAAATGAAATTTCCTTTGTCCCTATGAATGAATATGCAGGATCGGTTGCACTTAGGGGCAAGAGTGGCGGCAAAATAGCAGTAGTATATGCGGATGGGGATATTGTTACAGGCAAAGGGGATAAGGAATCCATTGGAAGTGATGCGTTTAGAAAAGTACTTCAGGATATCAGGTACGATAAGTCAATTGATGCAGTTGTATTAAGGGTAAACTCCCCAGGGGGTAGTTCACTAGCGAGTGATATTATTTGGAGAGAAGTTGATTTATTAAAAAAAGAAAAGCCAGTCATAGTGAGTATGGGAAATGTAGCTGCTTCGGGTGGTTATTATATTGCTTGCGGAGCAGATTCTATTTTTGCAGATGCTAATACTATTACAGGTTCTATAGGTGTCTTTTCAGTCGTTCCCAATGTGGAAGGGTTTATGAAAAATAAATTAGGAATCACATTTGATAGGGTCAAGACGGGAACCTATGCAGATGCACCTTCGGCGACAAGGCCTTTAAACACAGTAGAGCAAAAGTTTATACAAAGTGCAGTAGATAGTATTTATTTTACTTTTAAATCTCGTGTTGCTAAAGGAAGAAAAAAATCAATTGAGTACGTTGACTCAATAGCACAAGGTCGTGTTTGGACAGGAGTTGACGCCACAAAAATTGGATTAGTAGATAAAGTTGGGTCACTTAATGACGCAATGAAGTCGGCTGCGAAAATGGCTAAACTAAAGGGTTACTCCATTAAAACCTACCCTGAATCAAAATCGTTTATTGAAGAATTAATTGAAGGTTATCAAGACAATGTCAAAATCAAGGCAATTCAACAAGAAATTGGCATGAGTCAATGGCAGCTTTTTAAACAAATTAAGTCTCTTCAGCAAATGATGGCGGAGCCTCAAGCGCGTTTACCTATATTCGTTGTTAATCCTCAATAAATAATGCCAGCATACAGTCAAATTAAAGCAATGCTAGCCATCACTAAAGCTAGTTTACGTTCTATTTTCAGGAGTCCTTCTGCCGTCGTTTTTAGTATTGCTTTTCCGCTTATATTTATTTTAGTATTTGGCTTTTTAAGCAGTGGGGGAAATGTGAATGTAAATGTGGCCATGGATGCCAAGTCAGATACCTTAAATCCTGTATATACAAGTATCAAAAAAATTGCAGGATTTAGGTTTGTTGTAAAAGATAGTGCCACTATACAAGGGGAGCTAGCTAAAGGGAGAATAACAGCACTTATTAGTATTGTGCCTACTGGCAATACAAACACGCCTTATAGGATTAATTTAACAAGTTCAGAAGCGGCTAATCCGCAAAATATCCAGCTTATAAAATCAATTTTAAATGCGGTTATTGCAAAAATAAATGAGGAGCGATTCCCCAATGCTGCAACCATTGCTGTAGTCAATAATCAAGTAAATCAAGTCCCAGGAAGGGTATACCGAACTATTGATTTCATATTGCCTGGACAATTAGGATTTTCATTATTAAGTGCAGGTGTATTTGGAGTAGCTTTTTTGTTTTTTAATTTAAGACAGCAATTAGTATTAAAACGTTTTTATGCGACCCCCATTAGGAGGTTATATATTATTCTTGGAGAAGCATTAAGCAGGGTTATATTTCAATTAATCACAGCTGTAATTATTGTGGGCATAGGGTACTTTGCGTTTAAGTTTACTTTGGTCCATGGTTTGGCAACCTTTGCAAGTATTATGGGGCTTAGTTTTATTGCCCTTATTTTATTTATGGGATTTGGGTTTATTGTAAGTGGGGTTGCAAAAAACGAAAGTAGTATTCCTCCCATTGCTAATTTAATTACACTGCCTCAGTTTTTGCTAGCGGGCACTTTTTTTTCAATTGATAATTTTCCAATATGGATGCAGCCTTTTTGTAGAATACTACCATTGACTCATTTTAATAATGCAATGCGTAATATTTCTTTTGAAGGAGCCAATTTAGTGGATGCATGGGGCGAGGTTTCGATTTTATTGATTTGGATTGTGGTCGTTTATGCAATTGCTTTCAAAATTTTTAAATGGGAATAAATGAGATTGATTAAATTAGTATTTATTAGTTTATTTTTTTTAGGGGCATTAATCACCGCTATATCGGCGTTGTTTCCTTCAACAGTAATTGTCTCAAGAGCCATTGAACTTAATTGCACTCCCGATAAAATTTCATTTTATACCGCTGACTTAAAAAATTGGAGTGCATGGATGAGTGATTGGAAAGAAAGCAAAGTGGTGGTTGTAAACAATAAAGCCTCGGTTGGTTCTCAAACAATTGAATTGTTAGATAAAAATGACAGTAGTGTTCGTTACAACTGGGTTGCGACGGGGCAGGCGCCATATTTAGTGCAATTTGAATGGATTCACTTGAAGGATAATGCCTATGTAATTCATTGGACTTTTGAACAACATGTAAGTTGGTATCCTTGGGAGAAATTTCAAACTTTATTGAATGAAAAAGTATTAGGTTCCAAAATGGAAGTTGAATTAGCAAATTTAAGTAATACAATTCTTGCCGAAAGCGTGAGGTAGTACCATTAAGTACCTATTTTTCATTTTGTTGAATTAGGTATTCCATATTTCGCTTGATGCCCTTTAGTTTTGACCTTAGTAAAGGGGATTTTTTAAACCTTGCCTTAAAGGTGGTTTCTTCTATTTGTAACCAATCTTCTTGTCTCATTTGCAATAGGCCATTTAATGGTCTAAAATGTTTTTCATGGTGTGCTTTGCTAAATCTATTCCAAGGGCATACATCCTGACACACATCACATCCAAATAGCCAATCCTTAAATGGCCTATCAGTGACAATTTCGGGTTGTTTCAATTCAATGGTGAAATAGCTTATACAATGATTCGCTTCAATCGTTTTGTCGGGAAGGATTGCTTGTGTGGGGCAAGCATCTACGCATTGTGTACAACTACCACAATAGTCTTTAGTAATGGGGTCGTCGTAGATTAATTCTAAATCTACAACTAGTGTTGCAATAAAGAAAAAGGAGCCAGCTGTTGGTCGTATTAAGTGCCCATTCTTTCCTATCCATCCCGCGCCAGCAAGTTTTGCCCAAGACCTTTCTAATACAGGAGCAGAGTCCACAAAGCCCCTGCCTTCAATGGGTCCAATCATTTGACGCATAGTATCCAATAATTCGAATAGCTGTTGCCTAATTACTTCGTGATAATCTTCACCATAAGCGTATTTCGCAATTTTCGGATTTCCAGGTTCTTGCATTTCTGCGGGATAGTAGTTCTTCAAAAAAGTAATCACCGATTTTGCTCCAGGGACTAACACCCTAGGATCGGTTCTTTCTGCAAAATGGTTTTCCATATAAGCCATCTCTCCATGGAATCCTTTATCTAACCATTGTTGTAATCGGCGTGCATCTTCAGTTAGTTCAGTTGCTTTGGCGATTCCGCAATAATCAAAGCCCATTTGTGCAGCAGCTTCTTTTATAAATTCAGAGTTGGAAAAATTATTCAATCGGTTATGTTTATTTTATTGATAAATTTCTATAAACACTTAATTAGGGTGCTTAGAATATTTATAGTGTATGCAAAAATAGCAGAAAAACCTTGATAGGACTGCCTTTTATTCCGTTTTCCTATGCCAATTAAGACATAATTACTGAATCACCTAACTGGCTCCCTATTTGAGGTGTATATATTGTAACTAAAACATTCATTATGAATTTAAGTCAGTACACCATTAAGGCGCAAGAAGCAATTCAGGCTGCTCAACAATTGGCCTACAACAACACTAATGCGTCTATTGAAACAGCGCATTTATTGAAAGCTATTTTGTTAGACAAGGATAGTCCGACTGAATTCTTATTGAAGAAAAATAATGTGAATCCAACATTAGCACTTCAGAAAACGGAAGAACTTATTGCTACTTTGGCAAAACAACAAACAGGCGAACCTGCTTCTAATGTAAGCAGAGATTTAAATAGTGTTTTATTAAAAGCAAATGCTGCGTTGAAAATATTTGCTGACGAATATGTTACTACGGAGCATTTGTTAATTGCTTTATTGCAAGTGAATGACGCTGTTGCAAAAAATTTAAAAGATGCGGGCTTAACGGAAAGTGGTTTAACGGCAGCTATTAAAGAGTTAAGAAAAGGCGATACGATTCAGTCTGCAACGCAGGAAACACAATTTCAAGCTTTGTCGAAATATGCAAAAAACTTGAATGACCTTGCTAACAAAGGCAAATTGGATCCTGTAATTGGCAGAGACGAAGAGATTAGAAGAACACTGCATATACTTTCAAGAAGGAGCAAGAATAACCCCATTTTAGTGGGAGAGCCTGGTGTGGGTAAAACGGCCATTGCAGAAGGGTTAGCCATGCGTATTGTAAATGGGGATGTGCCAGATAATTTAAAAAGTAAAATTATTTATGCGCTAGACATGGGGCAGTTAATTGCTGGTGCAAAATACAAAGGGGAGTTTGAAGAAAGGTTAAAAGGAGTGGTGAAAGAAGTGGCGGATAGTGATGGCGGTGTGATTTTGTTTATTGATGAGATACATACCTTAGTGGGTGCAGGTGGCGGTGAGGGTGCAATGGATGCGGCTAATATTCTTAAGCCAGCTTTGGCTAGAGGAGAATTAAGGGCTATTGGTGCAACTACTTTAAGTGAGTATCAAAAGTTTTTTGAAAAGGACAAGGCTTTAGAACGCAGGTTCCAAAAAGTAATGATTGATGAGCCAAACAAGGAAGACGCTATTTCTATTTTAAGAGGTTTAAAGGAACGATATGAAACGCATCACCATGTGCGTATAAAGGATGAAGCTATTATAGCTGCTGTAGAATTATCAAGCAGGTATATTACGGATCGTTTCTTACCAGACAAAGCAATTGATTTAATTGATGAAAGTGCTGCTAAATTGAGGCTAGAGATGAACTCTATGCCAGAAGAATTAGATAGGCTTATTAGGCAAATACGTCAATTAGAAATTGAAAGAGAAGCCATTAAGCGAGAGGACAACCCTGAGCAATTAAAAGCTTTAAATATAGATATTAGCAACTTGATGGTCCAACAAGATACATTAAAAGCAAAATGGACGGAGGAAAAAGAAGTAGTGGATAAAGTGCAAAAAGCAAAAACGAATATTGAAAAATTAAAACAGGAAGCAGAAGTTGCTGAACGTAACGGCGATTATGGTAAGGTAGCAGAGATTCGTTATGGTAAAGTAAAAGAAGAAGAAGCGGTTTTAGAAACTTGTACCAAGCAGCTTCAAGAAATGGGAGATACAGGTAAGCGTTTAATGAAAGAAGAGGTTGACGCAGAAGATATTGCAGAAAATGTAGCAAAAGCTACGGGTATTCCGGTTAGCAAAATGTTGCAATCTGATAAAGAAAAATTATTAAAGCTGGAAGAAGAGTTACATAATAGAGTAGTTGGGCAAGAAGAAGCTATTTCGGCAGTTTCAGATGCCATTAGGAGAAGCAGGGCTGGTTTACAGGATCCTAAAAAGCCAATAGGCTCTTTTATATTCTTAGGAACAACCGGGGTGGGTAAGACGGAATTGGCAAAAGCCTTAGCCAATTATTTATTTGATGACGACGCAATGATGACTCGGATTGACATGAGTGAATACCAAGAAAAACACTCCGTGTCAAGGTTAGTAGGAGCGCCTCCGGGATATGTTGGTTATGAAGAAGGAGGGCAATTGACAGAAGCGGTAAGAAGAAAACCTTATAGTGTAGTGTTGCTGGATGAAATTGAAAAAGCACACCCAGATGTTTGGAATATTTTATTGCAAGTGTTAGATGATGGGCATTTGACAGATAATAAAGGCAGGACAGTGAATTTCAAAAATACCATAATAATTATGACAAGTAATATTGGTAGTCATTTGATTCAAGATGCTTTTGAAGGGGTCACTGAAAAAAATGTAGACGAGAAGACAGAACAATCCAAGACGGAGGTGATGGCTTTGTTAAAGCAAACTATTCGCCCTGAGTTTTTAAATAGGGTGGATGAAATTATAATGTTCTCTCCGCTATTGCAAAAACAAATGTCAGCAATTGTAAAAATTCAACTTAACAACTTACAAAAGTTAGTTGCGGAAAACGGAATGCAAATTGGTTTTAGTAATTACTTAGTGGACTATTTGTCTGAGCAGGGCTTTGATATGCAATTTGGAGCAAGACCATTGAAAAGATTAATTCAGAAAATGGTGGTGAATGAGTTAAGTAAGAAAATCCTTAGCGGGGAAATAGATAAAACCCAAAAAGTATTAATTGACGTTTTTGATGGTGTGGTTGTTTTTAGAAACGAAGCATAGTCCTTTTAAATTTATAACAGCCTTCCCACTTATATTAAGAAGGAAGGCTGTTTTGAGTAAGCCTGTTTTGAGATGTACGCAAGTACTTGTATATTTGGAGCATGGGTGGCATTAAGTAGTATCCATAAATACATATATGGCAAATAACAGGAAGGCCGCAGTTGGTTTTATTTTTTTCACCTTAGTATTAGATATAATTGGGTTAGGAATTATTATACCAGTAATTCCTCAATTAATTGAACAACTGCTAGGTACACATGACATAAGCAAAGCGTCCATTTATGCCGGATTGCTAACTTTCTTATATGCTACAATGCAATTTATATTTGCACCTTTAATTGGCAGCTTGAGTGATAAATATGGCCGCCGACCAGTATTGTTAATTTCTTTATTTGGTTTTGGATTAGATTATTTATTTCTAGCTTTTGCACCTTCTATTTTATTTTTATTTATTGGCCGTGCCATTTCGGGAATTGCAGGGGCAAGTGTTACCACGGCAACTGCTTATATTGCAGACATTAGTGACGACACTAATCGCGCACAAAATTTTGGAATGGTTGGAGCAGCTTTTGGGATAGGCTTTATTATAGGCCCAATGTTAGGAGGGGTTCTTGGAGAATTTGGTCCCCGTATTCCTTTCTTAGTTGCAGCAGGACTTGCTTTAATAAATACACTATATGGTTATTTTGTACTGCCTGAATCCTTGGACAAAGAACATAGGAGAAGCTTTGAATGGAAACGAGCAAATCCTTTAGGTGCTTTAAGTCATTTCAAAAAATACCCGGCTGTTATTGGGCTAGTTGTTGCCTTAGCATTTATTTATTTGGCAGCACATGCTGTTCAAAGTAATTGGAGTTTTGCAAACATTGAAAAATTTAATTGGACACCTAAAACAATTGGACTTTCCTTAGGCTTAGTTGGTTTGCTGGTAAGCTTAGTACAAGGTTTGTTGATTAGGTATATTAATCCCAGGCTAGGAAATGAGAAAAGCGTATACATTGGACTTTTATTGTATTCAACAGGACTCATATTATTTGCTTTTGCGACCTCCACTTGGATGATGTTTATATTTTTAATTCCCTATTGCTTAGGTGGGATAGCAGGACCGGCTTTACAATCCATCATTTCTGCGCATGTGCCAAAGAATGAGCAAGGAGAATTACAAGGTTCTTTAACTAGTGTAATGAGTGTGACATCTATTATTGGTCCATTAGTAATGACTAATTTATTTGCTTATTTTACCAATCCGAAACATGCCATCTATTTCCCAGGAGCTGCCTTTCTTTTAGGGGCCGTATTTATGTTATTTAGTGCTTTTATTGCCTATTCAGTCCTAAAAGACGAACCTAGTAGTGTAAAGGCGTAGAATCTTGGTCCATAATCGATGACTGTTGTTATATTTGTGTCCAAATTTAATCGATCAATATGAGTGAATTAATGACACAGTTACAAGAGACAGCTAATTTTATTAAATCTAAAGTGAAGGAAGTTGCCAATACCGCAATTATACTTGGCAGTGGGCTAGGAAATTTATCAAAAGAGATTCAAGCTGATTTTTCAATACCTTATAGTGAAATTCCTCATTTTCCAATAAGTACCGTGGAAGGCCATAAAGGTCGATTAATATTAGGGACTTTAAATGGTAAAAAAGTGTGGGTAATGGAAGGGCGCTTTCACTTTTATGAAGGGTATTCAGCGGAACAAGTAGTTTTCCCAATTAGGGTATTAAGGTTATTAGGCGTTCAAAATTTACTATTATCAAATGCGGCAGGTGGGGTAAATGCAAATTACGCAGTAGGGGATTTGATGATTATAAAAGACCACATTAGTCTTTTTACAATAAACCCCTTAGTGGGCAAAAACGAAACTGCTTTAGGAACAAGATTCCCTGACATGAGTGAGCCATACGCTTCTTCTTTTATTGAAAAAGCAAAACAAATCGCTGCATCAAATTCAATAAAAGTGCATGAAGGTGTTTACGTGGGTGTAACTGGTCCTACTTTTGAAACGAGGGCTGAGTATCGCTTAATAAAAAATGTAGGGGGTGACGTGGTAGGTATGAGTACAGTTCAAGAAACCATTGCGGCTGTGCACTGCGGTATGAAAGTTTTTGCAATGAGTGTGGTAACCGATTTGGGTATCAGAGAGGACCTTAATGTAATAACACATGAAGAAGTATTAGCTGCCGCCCATGCTGCGGAACCATTACTTACTTTATTGTTTAGTGAATTAGTAAAAGAAATCGCGTAAATTTTCTGATAAATGTTTTCAAAAAAATCCATCTTGTTTTTTGTGCTGCTATTGACATTGGTTCAATACGAAGTCAATGCACAAACTCCAATTGGCGAATTTGATACTCCAGCAAGGCCGGGTAGTTTCTCCCCAAAAGGCAAAAAGACTGACTCATTACAAAAACGAGATCAGTTAGCTGATTCAATTACTTTGTACTATAAGTATTATAACACCAATGAACTTAGCAAACTAGATACAAGCATTAACGACTTCTTTATTCATTACCCGATTCCGTATACTGCTTATAATTTAGGTAATCTTGGAAATGCAAGTAAGTCGTATTTATTTAATCCAATAACAAAAGCAGGATGGGATGCAGGATTTCATTCCTATGACACCTATTTCTACACACTTGCACAAACTCCTTTTTATGAGACCACTAGGCCTTATACAGAATTTGCCTACTTGTTGGGAGGGAAAGGGGAGCAGTTGGTAGAAATTAAACATACACAAAACAATAAGCAACAATTCAATTTCTCGTTTGATTATAGGTTTAGTAATGCGCCCGGTAGTTTAAAAAACCAAAGTGCAAACTTAAACAACATGCGTATAACTGCGCATTTCCAATCAAAAAGGAAGAGGTATGAGTCCTTTTTCATTATGCTAGTTAATAAGGCGGCTTCCTCTGAAAATGGAGGACTAGTAAATGCAGCATTATTAGATAGTCTTGCTTTGAACAACCCCTATGAATTAGAAACTAGGTTGGGGGTGAGTGGGGCTTCCTTTAGGAACCCGTTTAATACTTCCATCGCTACTGGGTCAATTTATAAAAGCAATACCTTTTTATGGAAACAAACTTATGATTTAGGACAAAAAGATTCAATAGTTAAAGACACGGTAGTCACGCACTTATTTTACCCAAGGTTGCGTTTCCAAAATGAAATAAAAATACAAACTAGCCAGTATTTATTTCAGGACAATAATCCTACTGAAGTAAATTATCTAAAATATTTCGATATCACGCTTGGCGATTTAAAAGCGATACAATACAGCGATAATTGGACGGTATTGACAAATGAATTTAGCTTGGTTAGCTATCCTCAAAAAAATAATAGCAATCAGTTTTTACAACTAGGGGTTGGGTATAGCCAAATGACGGGGAAATTTGCTGGTTTAGCTAATTGGAATAATTATAATTTATATACAATTGGGGTATACAAGAATAAAACCCGGAACCAATTATGGGATTTGCTTGCGTCAGGTAAGTTATTTTTAAACGGATACCACTCAGGTGATTATGAGGCAAGCTTTGGTTTATCAAGAATTTTAAATAAAAAAGGGAATTACTTAAGCTTGTCATTTCAAAACACGAATCGTACTCCCTCGCTTAATGTCAT
>CAJATB010000050.1 GCA_903944755.1 uncultured Bacteroidota bacterium | reverse complement strand
CTGCCTAAAACAATAATTTTCTTCTTTTTCGTGGAGATAGATTCGTTAGAATGTAGCGTCTTGCTCATAGGTATTAAATTGGGCAAAAATACATCAGCGAAATCATTTCTACGAATTTTTATGGAATGGGTTTTCCACCAGCTTTTACCTTACTAGGCATAGATCCTCCCAGCGGGTGGTATAGCGTTTGCTGCGCCTTTCGCTACGCATTTTCCAGTTTTTTTGAGTACCACTTGTGCCAAATTTCACTATATCGTTGCGGTAGGCGGCATTCATATTGTCTATAACATTCATAAGTTTCTTACGCCTCGTGTCGCTGGGGGCAACAAACATATTGGTTTGAAGGCTATTATCGGGGACGAAATCACTTAAGATCACACCCGCTTTTTTATAAATCTCCCCCTGCTCAAATAAGCTTTTGCCTAGGGTCACCACGGCTTTAATAATATCGGGGCTAATTTGGCTGGGGTTGTCAAGTAGGGTGAAGCCGCTTACTTGTCTGCCTCTATGGTAGTAAGCCTTGTCTAAATGAACAGGTGCTTTTTTGAGTAAAAAAACACTTACACCGCAGGCCGCACTATGTTGTCTTCTTAATTTTTCAGTAGCACGGGCGGCATAAGTGGCGAGGGCTTCTTCTATTTCTTGCCAATCACTTACTTCTCTTCCAAACATACGGGTAGTGGCAATCATTTTTTTTTCGTTGCGAGGCGCTTGCATGCCATGTGTTTTATGGCCTTTTAATTCTCGTATTAATTTAATGCCTGTAATGCCGCCTAAAAAACGTTTGCCCCAACTAAGGTCTTTGATACTAAGTGCAAAGGCCGTGTGCACACCATATATTTTTAATTTTTCACTATAGCTAAAACCAATACCCCAAATATCTTCCACCGGTGTTTCTTGTAAAGCTTTTTGTATTTTTTGAGTGGTATTTAAAATAACAATGCAACCTGTTTTTATTTTATTTTTTTTTGCTAATCGGTTGGCGACCTTACTTAATACTTTATTAGGCCCTACGCCAATAGACACAGAAATGCCTGTCCAATTTTCAATGGTATTTTTAATGTTGATACAAAAATTTTCTAAGCCCTCGGGTGGAATATGTGCTAAATCTAAGAAGGCTTCGTCTACCGAATACACTTCTACACAGCCCGGTGGCAGTAGCTGTCGCATGGTTTCCATGACGCGCCAACTAAGGTCTCCGTATAAATGATAGTTAGAAGAAAAAGCATGTACTTTATTTTTTTCAATGAGTTCTTTGGCTTGAAAATAAGGAACGGCCATCGCAATGCCTAACTGCTTCGCTTCATCGGAACGAGATACAATACAACCATCGTTATTACTTAAGACTACAATAGGAGCTTGCCTGAGTTGTGGTTGAAAAAGCCTTTCACAAGAACAATAAAAACTATTACAATCTACAATGGCTTGCACAAAATATTATTTTCAAGATGAACCATTTTACAAACTATGTATCACAAAACTAACAATGCCCCAAGTGCTATACTGTTCTAGTTGAGCTACTTGAATAATGCCATATCTTTTATTTTCAGGAACCAGGCTAATACTATGTTCTTGTATTTGTAATCGGCGTACTAAAAATTCTCCATTCAAAACAGCTACTACTACTTTGCCTGAGCTCGCAGGAAGGCTTCTATCTACAATTAAAATATCGCCTATATGAATGCCGGCACCTAACATGGCATCGCTGTTCACGCGAAAGAAAAAAGTAGCGGGCTTATTGCGAATAAGTTGCTCGTTAAGGTCAATACCTCTTTCCATAAAATCGTCGGAGGCGGCTCCAAAACCGGTGGCATTGGCCTGTATAATCTGACCCGATTGGTAGTTCTTATTAATTTGTTGGGCGGCAATTCCTTCTGCTGGCTCTCTATCTATAAATGACATAAAACTAAATTTATTAGCAATATTAACTAAATAATTTAGTATTTAATACATTTATTTATACCCTTTTTGTCTGCGATTTATACCCTGGTTTAGAGGGTATTTTGTTTATAGGGGTTTAGAATCAGGACTTTATCAAGGGGGTTGGCGTATATTGGGCCTGAAACCGCGGTAGTATGTCAAAATTTTATATCGATCCCATTATTGGAAGGGCCAAAACCATTGACACTTCTTTTTATTTAGAGCCTCAAATTTTGGAAGCTTCTAAAGAAAAAATATTTGCCCCTAGCTGGCAGTAT
>CAJATB010000049.1 GCA_903944755.1 uncultured Bacteroidota bacterium | reverse complement strand
GTGATTTGGTCTATTTCTTTTCCAGCATTTTTCCAAGCATCAAACCCCCCTTTTAAATAGCCAATTGTATAATCATACCCAACTCTTGCCAAACGAGTAATTACTTCTTCCTCTCTGCCCTCCTCGGTAACTAATAAAATTTCTTGTTTAATATCGGGAATCATTGCACCCACCCAAGGAGCAAAACTGCCATCTACCCCAATATTAATTGAATTAGGCACAAAGCCTTTTGCAAATAATTGCGCGGGTCTGGTGTCTAATACCAAAGCACTTGTTTCATTGGCAGCAGCTTCAAAAGCAGCTGGAGTTAATGCGTGTTGTCCCCTCTCCAAAACCTTATCAATGCTATCATACCCTTGAATATTCATCATTACATTCAAGGGAAAATATCCTGGAGGCGCTACTAAGCCATCTAATACTGCTTCGATAAATTCGGGCTTAGTCATATTAGGCGCTAATGCATAATTAGTTTGTTTTTGATTGCCCAAGGTATCCTGTGTTTCCTTGCTCATCTTCTTGCCACAAGCACTACCTGCACCATGGGCTGGATAAATAATTATATCGTCAGCCAAAGGCATTATTTTATTTCTAAGTGAATCAAATAAATGACTTGCTAAAATATCCTGTGTTAATTCGGCCTTTACTTTTTGCGCTAAATCGGGCCTGCCCACATCTCCAATAAATAAAGTGTCCCCACTAAACAAAGCTGTTTCTTTTCCGTTTTCATCAATTAACAAATAACAAGTACTCTCCATGGTATGACCAGGTGTGTGGAGTACGCGTAATTTTATTTTTCCTAGTATTAGTTCTTCACCGTCTTTAGCACTATAAAAATCAAAAGAAGGAGTTGCTGTTGGTCCGAAAACAATTTTGGCTCCAGTTTTACTAGCTAGGTCCAAATGTCCAGAAACAAAGTCGGCATGAAAATGTGTTTCTAAAACATATTTGATTTTTGCTTTATCTAATTTTGCTTTTTGGATATAGGGTTCTACCTCTCTTAATGGGTCAATAATGGCTACTTCACCGTCACTCATTATATAATAAGCACCTTGAGCCAAGCATCCCGTATATATTTGTTCTATTTTCATAATTGTAGTATTGTTATAAAAGCCAAAATTGCACCATAAAAATAAAAAATACCGTTACAAAAATCACTTTTGTACAAATTTATTTAATAAGTGACAAATAGTACATAACTTGTTTCGCACAAATACGATGTTTGTTATAAAATAATTCTACATGGCGCTTTTAGGCTATTTATCATCCATACTTATAGGTATATCATTAGGTTTAATTGGTAGTGGCGGGTCAATCTTAACCGTTCCAGTACTAGTTTACTTGTTTCACGTGGACCCACTACTCGCAACCACCTATTCACTTGCTATTGTGGGCCTTAGCAGCATTGCCGGGGTGATATCAAGGCTTAAACAGAAATTAGTAGAAATAAAAACAATTTTAGTATTTGGGCTACCCTCTATATTGGGTGTGTTTTTGGCTAGGCGCTTTATTTTGCCTGCAATCCCTAACACTATAGATATTACTGATGCATTGGCAATATCAAAAAATGACTTTATTATGTTGTTTTTTGCTACCCTAATGACCTTGGCGGCAATATCTATGATTTTAAATAAAAGTAAAAAGGAAGTAGAAGGCCAGCTGCCAGTTTATGGCCTTGCCTTAATGCTAGTAGGGCTAGGGGAAGGTTTATTAACGGGAATTGTTGGGGCTGGGGGCGGATTTTTAATTATTCCTGCGTTAGTGTTGCTTGCAAAACTTCCAATGAAAAAAGCAATTGCATCTTCCATTGTAATTATTTCTATAAAATCATTGGTTGGATTTAGTGGAGACCTACTTCATGTTGCGGTTGATTGGAAATTCTTAATTACTATTATTTTACTTTCTACCTTAGGAATAATTATAGGTAATTTTTTAAATAAAAAAATGGATGGCGCAAAGCTAAAAAAAGGCTTTGGCTGGTTTGTATTGAGTATGGCAATAATTATATTTATTGAGCAATTCTTTTTTTAAGCTTTCTTGAAATAAAAAACACCATTGCCCCCAATAGAATTAGCAAACCTGCGTTACTGCATATGTTAATTATTTCCACCCTGCCTTGACGCGCGTTTATGCCACATAAAGCCCATGCAATTACGATTGTGAAACTAATGGCGCTGTATTTGAATAAAAAAAGTAATCCTAGCGCAATAGCAATTAATATCATTAGGCTACTCCAATAAATAGGCTCCATGCCAAATCCATTCCAAGAAAGTTTAACAAACAAAGCAGTAAAATTGGCAATAGTAGCTACGCTTATCCAACCCAAGTATATAGTAAATGGCGTAATTAGTAAAAAGCTTTGAGTAGGTGTTAGTACCTCAGTGACTTTGTTAGCTTCAATAAATATTTTACACAAAGTTGCTAAAAAAAATAACATAACTATTACACTCAATTCAACTTGTAAGTAATGCCATGCAAAAATCCAAGTACAATTTAAAATACAGGTTACTAAAAAAAGCGGAGTCACCTTATTAAGGTAGTGCTGGGTTTTTGGAAATTTACCAGCATTGATTGTATAATAGGTGAATGCAATTGTATAAATAAATAAAAGCAAATAAATAATTCCCCAAATTGAAAATGTGAACCCAGCTGGCACAAAATAATTTGGATAGAATCCTGAAACTTGGCCTGTATTGTATCCATTAATGGGTAAAATATTTGCCAGTGCATTTACCAAAATTACAGAAACAAAAAAAATCCAGTTTAAAGCTATTTTCATAATATAGTATTAAAGGTTAGCG
>CAJATB010000048.1 GCA_903944755.1 uncultured Bacteroidota bacterium | reverse complement strand
TATATAAATTATCATAGGTAGAACCATCACTCCATTTTAATTGCAAGGCTTTGCACCTGTAACCTAATATATTTATGGCTGAGTCGGTCGCTATTTCTTCTTGAGACACTATACTGTTTTTTGATACAGGCGGGTAACCAATTGTTTGCAGAAAATGGCTTTGGCCAATATCCTTGGTAATAGTTGCTTTATTTAATTGCGTGTTAAATAAAAATGTTTGCACTAACTGAGCAGTGGTTAATCTAGTCTTACATTGATTTCCTTTTACCCACACTTCTTTTATGCCAATAGGCAGTAACACTCCATTTGCTTTTTGTTCAGTGATTTGAAACTGAAGGGCACACTCTCCTACTAGCTTGGTTTGAGCGTAAGACGAAGCCGTAAAGAAGAAGAGGCTTATAATTAGGGGGGTAATTTTAAACTTCAGGGGGGTTGAGGGGGGTTGTTAGTTTATTTTTTTGTCTTGTCCTTTAGAGCTTGTACTTTTTTCTGCGTCTCCATCAATTGCTCGTACTTGCTCTGCCAATTACTTTTCTTTTTAGGTGTTTTGCGTTTTACTTCAATGCCTGCTAAAATTTTATCGTGGTTAATGATAAATTTCTGAATCACTAATTGCATGAGTAAAGTAATCACGTTAGAAACAGTATAATACCAAGTTAAGGCAGAAGGTAATCCGTTAAATATAAATAATAATACGAATGGGAAAATATAAGGCATGTACTTTAACGCAGGGTTATCCTGTGTAGGTGTCATGGCCATATTATAAATAGACATTAACAAACTCGTAATAACTGCCGTAAGTGTAAATAAACTAATATGGTTACCAAAACTAGGTATGGTAAAAGGAAGTGTTGCAATAGAGTCATAGCTAGATAAATCCTGGCTCCATAAGAACGACTGACCTCTTAAAGAAATATTGGAGTTAAAGAAACTATAGAGTGCAAAGAAGATAGGAATTTGTAGTAAGGCTGGAATACAACCGCCTAATGGGTTTACACCTGCTTCTCTAAAGAGTTTCATTTGCTCCATGGCAAAGCCTTGTTGATCGTCGCCTAATTTTTTCTTAATCTCATCTAGTTCAGGCTTCAATACTTTCATCTTGGCACTACTCAAATAACTTGAATAAGTAAGCGGAGAAGTAACGAGTCTAATAAATACAGTCAACCATAAAACCACCCAACCAAAGTTTTTAACAAAGCCTGCAATAAAATCAAATACAGGCATTAAAATATATTTATTAATAGGACGTACAAAAGAATATAAGTCTCTTCCTAAGTTTACTATTTGTTCCATTTCAGGAGCCTGTGTTTTCAGGATAGCAAAATCATTTGGACCATAATAAAGTGACAATGGAATACTTGCATTCGTACCCGCTACCTTAGTTTGTAATTGAGATTTTAAATTAGCAAGCCCATTACTGCTGTCTACTTTGCGTTCCCAATTTACATTACCTGTAGCAAAGCCTTCTTTAGACATTAAAGTGGTGGTAAAGAATTGTTGTACCAAACCCACCCATTGTACTGGCTTTTCAAATACTTTAGAAGTATTACTTGAAATATAATCAAATTCGCCTCCTTCTGAAAAACAGATATTAGACATTTGACGCTCATACACCGATGTACGCTCTTGTTGATAAGCATTTACATCCCATACAAGATTTAATTTTTGATTGGTTAATAATTGATCAGCACCTTCTAATTGAATATTCCATTCAACATTATACTTATTCGCTTCTAATGTAAACTGATGACGAATGGTTTTTCCAGCAGGGGTAGTATAAGTATACTCAATTTTTTGTGCACCCTTTTCACCAGTCGTGATTGTTTTTGTTGGAAATAAAATTTGATTGACTTGAAGGGTTTTATTGTCTCCAATATTAATTGGATAATTTAAAGAACTACTATCTCCTAGTTTTACCAATTCCTTTTTATAATTAGTATATTTTTTAAGCGTCACCTCAGCAACCTGACCTCCTTTATTACTGAACTTTACTTTCACCAGTTCATTCTCTAAATAAGTGAACTCTTCTTGAACAGTATCTATTGTATTTACAAAAGTGCCAGAAGTAGCATCTAATTTTACAGGAGTTTGCAAAGCAGCTGCTTTAGCCGCAGTGGCTTTTACCATGGCAACAGAATCATCAAAATGCTTTTTATAAGTAGCTAAGTCCGTTTGTTGTTTGTTAGTGTACCAGAAGTACATAAAGAACAAACCAGCCAATAATACAAAACCAATGATTGTATTTTTATCAGTATTCATACGCGAAATTTAATCGTAATTAACGAGGGCCAAAGGTATCGTTTTTTTACAAATTTCGGCTGTATTTACCCCCTACCTGGTAAAGCGTATTGGAAATTTCCCCTAAACTGCAATATTTGACCGCTTCCATTAAAATGGAGAATATATTGTCATTTTGCAAGGCTGCTTTTTGGAGCTTTTTTAGATATTGGGCACTGACTAATTGGTTCCTTTTTTGGAAGTTCGCTAGGTTTTTAATTTGTAGATTTTGTTCGGCAGAAGAGGATCTAAAAATGGCCTGTTGGTCGGCATTATTTTTTTGATTAGGATGTACAAAACTATTTACCCCAATAATAGGAATTTCACCTGCATGTTTTTTAGTTTCATATTGCAAACTTTCTTCCTGAATTTTTGTGCGTTGATACATTCTTTCCATGGCCCCTAAAACGCCCCCTCTATTATTTATTCTTTCAAATTCTTGCATCACTGCTTCTTCCACTAAATCGGTTAACTCGGTAATTAAAAAACTGCCTTGTTGAAAATTTTCCACCTTGGTGGTACCTAATTCTTTATTGATAATTAATTGTATGGCTAAAGCGCGTCTTACACTTTCTTCAGTAGGTGTTGTTATGGCTTCATCATAAGCATTGGTATGTAAACTATT
>CAJATB010000047.1 GCA_903944755.1 uncultured Bacteroidota bacterium | reverse complement strand
CTTTGCGCCAATGCAAAAAATGCAATTTTCAATACGCTTATCGAGCAACCCCCTGCTACCTCAGTAAAAGGAGGCTTTATAAGGGAAGGTGTTTTGGCTGAGTTGGATGAATTAAGAAATATTTCAAGTGGTGGAAAAGAATATTTAACACAGCTTCAAAACAAAGAAGCAGAAAGCACAGGTATTTCTTCTTTAAAAATTGGATACAATAATGTGTTCGGCTACTTTTTAGAAGTTACACATGTACACAAAAATAAAGTGCCCCCAGAATGGATTCGTAAGCAAACATTAACTACGGCCGAAAGGTATATTACACCGGAATTAAAAGAATATGAAGAAAAGATATTAGGTGCTGAGGATAAAATTTTAACAATCGAGCACCAACTATATCAAAAACTATTGGATGAAGTTTTATCCGAAATGAATGCGCTGCAATTAAATGGACAATTAGTTGGCGTATTAGATTGCTTAATTTGCTTTGCTGAAATTGCAAAGGAGCAAAAATATTGTAAACCAACAATTACTTCCACAGCCATATTGGATATTAAAGCAGGTCGTCACCCAGTAATTGAACAAAGTTTACCAAGTGACCATGCTTACATACCTAACGACGTTTACCTTGATCCAGCAACACAACAAATTATTATTCTTACAGGGCCAAATATGAGTGGTAAAAGTGCCGTGCTAAGGCAAACTGCATTAATAACTTTAATGGCCCATATGGGCTCCTACGTTCCAGCCAACGAGGCTTCTATCCCACTTACCGATAAGATATTTACACGTGTAGGCGCCAATGACAACTTAAATGCAGGAGAATCGACCTTTATGGTGGAGATGATTGAAACAGCAAGTATCTTAAATAATATTAGTGAGCGTAGTTTAATTTTATTAGATGAAATTGGCCGAGGCACTTCCACCTATGACGGTATTTCTATTGCATGGAGCATTGTGGAATATTTATACAATGCACCCCAAAAGCCTAAAACACTTTTTGCAACGCATTACCATGAACTAAACGATTTAGAAGCTCAATTACCTACGGTACATAATTACCATGTAAGCCATAAGGAGGTGGGCAATAAAATTATATTCTTACGTAAACTCACAAAAGGAGGAAGTACCCATAGCTTTGGTATTCATGTTGCAAAAATGGCAGGTATGCCTAATACATTAGTTGACCGTGCAAATGCTATTTTACATGAAATGGAATTGAAAAATAAAGGCATTGAAAATAATACGCCTAGCGTTCAAGAAGAAAATCCTAAATATCAGTTATCTATTTTTGATGCGCATACTGAAACTTTTGAATCTTTAAGAAAGGAACTAGACGCTATTGATATCAATAACCTAACGCCTGTCGAAGCCTTGATGAAATTGCAGGCAATAAAAAATAAATTGAACTAAGCTGTAAGCCATAGCATAAAAAAGCATCCCATTTTTTAGAGATGCTTTTTTTAATTAGTTCTTTAAAAATCGTTCTAAATAATTATCTATTTTTTTCTGTAATCCATCACTAACCGGAACCAAGGGTAAGCGTAATTCGTTTTCAATCATACCCATTGAAGCCATAATGGCTTTCACACCAGCTGGATTGTTTTCTTCGTACATATAACTATACCCTTCTATCATTAAATCATTAATTCTTTTTGCCATAGAAAAATCACCCGCCATTGCAAAACGTATCATGTCGGTAAAAGCTTTCGGAAATGCATTCGCTGCAACACTAATTACACCATCCATGCCACAGGCAATTTGCGCCATTACTATTTCATCATCTCCACTTAACACCACAAAATCGGTTGGACGGTCCTTTAGTATGTCAATACTCTGTGCCATATCAGGACCCGCTTCTTTAATACCTGCTATATTAGGTAACTGCGCTAAACGTAAAGTGGTAGCTGCACTCATGTTGCAACCTGTACGTCCTGGCACATTGTATAAAATAATAGGTTTGGGTGCAGCAGCAGCCAAGGCTTTATAATGTTGATACAATCCTTCTTGTGAAGGCTTGTTATAATAAGGCGTTACACTTAAAATGGCAACTGCTTTATCAATTGGGTATTTAGAAAAAGATTTTATTACTTCCGCAGTATTGTTACCTCCAATGCCAACAACTACAGGAACACGGTCATTCACTTTATTAAAAATGCAATTTAACACTGCAATTTTTTCGTCTTCGGACAATACCGCTGTTTCACCTGTTGTACCAAGTGCAACGATATAATCAATACCACCTTCAATTTGAATATCAACCAAATTTTCTAGTGCAGTAAAATCAATAGACTTGTCTTTTTTGAATGGAGTGATTATTGCAACTCCTGTACCTTTTAGGGTTTGTCTTAACATAGGTTCAATATATAAAAATTATGCTTCTTCCCAGAAACCCATTTTACTGTATTTCTCAATTCGGTTTTCAACACGTGTTGTAGGATCAATTGCTTTCATTTCTTTCAAAGCAATTAAAATATGCTTTTTTAATGTTGCCGCTGCCTCTTCATAACTCCAATGGGCACCACCAAATGGTTCAGGTACAATTTCATCAATTAAACCAAAACCTTTCATATCATTCGCAGTTAACTTTAATTGCTCAGCAGCTAGTTCCTTCTTATCCCAACTTCTCCATAATATGGAACTGCAACTTTCTGGTGAAATAACTGTGT
>CAJATB010000046.1 GCA_903944755.1 uncultured Bacteroidota bacterium | reverse complement strand
GTCTTGCACGGGCGAGACACTTGGTGAGCCTTGTGGGAAATGGATGGCGAAGGTACGAGAGTTTTATGTAATAGCAAACAAAAAGAGCCCCGAAATTCGGAGCTCTTTCAAAATTTATATTGAAAACCAATCAATTATGCATTCATCCATTAGGCTGACATTGTCAAGAACTATGAGGTAGGCTTCTTTTTACCCCCTGCTTTAGGTTGGAAAATGGCAAACATTCTCTTTCCTTCTAGTTTTGGCATGCTTTCTAAAGTACCCGCCTCGGCTAGCCTTTCTGCAAATTTCAATAAAAGCAATTGACCTCTGTCCTGGAACATGATCGCACGCCCTTTAAATTGTACGTATGCTTTTACTTTATTTCCGTCTTGTAAGAATTTTTCAGCATGTTTTGCTTTGAAATCAAAGTCATGATCATCGGTCCCTGGAGTAAAACGAATCTCCTTAATCTCACTCTGTTTAGAGTTCGCTTTCATCTCTTTTTCCTTACGTTTTTTCTCGTAAAGAAACTTCTTATAATCGATGACTTTACATACTGGGGGGTTGGCTGTTGGAGATATCTCCACTAAGTCCAAACCTTGATCAGCAGCTATTTTCAGCGCTTCTTGTGTGTTGTAAACACCTACGGTGATATTATCACCCACCAATCGTATCTCTGGTACTCTAATACGATCATTAATACGGTGTTCTGGTTCTTGTTGTCTTTGAAACCTTGGGTTAAATCTGGGTCCTCTGTTCGGTAATGCCATTAATTATTAAAACGTTTATTAGTTCAGTAAAGATAGGCAATGTTATGACATTGCGCTTTTTTCTTATTGATTTGATCGTTTAGGCTTCTGGTGCTTTTCTTTCTATAATTTCTTCTACTATTTGAGCAATGAAAGCTGCCTTGTCCATCATACCTAAATCCCCCTTCCCTTGTCTACGTATAGATAACTGGTTTTCAGTTGCTTCTTTTTCGCCAATAACCAACATATAAGGGACTTTCATTAATTCTGTATCACGAATTTTTTTACCAATTTTTTCAGGTCTGTCGTCAATTTCGACACGTACCCCTGCTTTTTTAAGTTCAGCCAATACCTGCTCGGCATAAGGCATGAATTTGTCGCTAATTGGTAAAATTTTGGCTTGTAATGGGGCAATCCAAACAGGGAACTTACCTGCATAGTGCTCCAATAAAAATCCAATGAAACGCTCATGGGTACCCAATGGTGCACGATGAATAATTAATGGAGTTTCGGGTTCGTTCTCCTTATTCGTAAAACTTAATTTAAAACGTTTTCCTTGTGCGAAATCAACCTGGTTTGTTGCCAATGTAAATTCGCGACCAATAATGCTCCAAATTTGAACGTCAATCTTAGGGCCATAAAAAGCGCCCTCATCTTGTACTTCCACAAATGGTGTACCAGTTTCAATCAAAACAGCACGCACCATTGCTTCAGTTTCTAACCACAATTCAGGTTCGTCAATATACTTTTGACCCAACTTAGCTGGATCGTGTAAACTTAAGCGCATTACATATTTATCAATTCCAAAAATCTTGAAATATTTCAAATACATTTCATTTACCGCGCGGAATTCAGCTGCAAATTGTTCTTTAGTACAATAAATATGCGCGTCATTCATATGCAAACAACGCACACGCATTAAACCAAACAATTCCCCACTTTGTTCATATCTGTAACAAGTTCCATACTCCGCTAAACGAAGTGGCATGTCCTTATAACTCTTTGGCTCCGCATCAAATATTTTATGGTGATGTGGACAGTTCATTGCTTTTAAATAGTATTTAGTGCCATCCAATTCCATTGGAGGGAACATACTATCCTGGTAATAGGGCAAGTGACCACTAGTGATATAAAGGTTTTCTTTAGCTATATGTGGCGTTACGACACGCTTGTAGCCTGCCGCTTCTTCTGTCTCTTTAGCTAAACGCTCCAATTCCTCAATAATAATAGTACCATTCGGCATCCACAAAGGAAGGCCTGGTCCAATATCATCGTCCATTGTATAAATACCTAATTCTTTTCCTAGTTTACGGTGATCTCTTTTCTTTGCTTCTTCTAATAATAATAAGTATTCATCTAATTCCTTTTGATTAGGAAACGTAATACCATACACCCTTGTCAACATTTTATTCTTCTCATCTCCTTTCCAAAATGCACCTGCAATATTGGTAATTTTAATTGCCTTAATCGCACCCGTGTTTGGGATATGTGGCCCACGACATAAA
Source organism: uncultured Bacteroidota bacterium (assembly GCA_903944755.1). GTDB lineage: Bacteria > Bacteroidota > Bacteroidia > Chitinophagales > Chitinophagaceae > Sediminibacterium. The sequence goes on along the minus strand of CAJATB010000046.1, from coordinate 1,053 downwards.
TCGGTAAAGCCACCTTGTGTATAAAAAGTAATCGTTCCGTCCTCAAGGCCCGACAATAAATCCAACTTATATTCGTCTTTCTTTTCTGAAAAATAAGCAATTGCGTCTGCCTTAGACATTTCCTTACGGATATAATTGTTAGCTTGTTTAGCTAAATCATTCATTTTCTTTTCTAAAATAAGGACATCTTCTTCTCTGATTGTTTTACCGCCTAAATCGATGTCATAATAGAAGCCTTTTTCCAATGCTGGGCCTACCCAAAATTTAGCTCCTGGAAATTGCATTTCTACCGCTTCTGCTAATAAATGGGCAGAAGAGTGCCAGAAAGTGTTCTTGCCATCGGCGTCGTCCCAGGTTAATAATTTAAGCGCTGAATCGGAGTTGATAGGGCGCGTGGCGTCATACACTTCCCCATTTACTGAAGCCGCTAACACTTTTTTAGCCAATCCCTCACTGATTGATTTGGCAATACCTAAAGCAGTTATTCCTTTTTCATAAGAACGAACCGCACCGTCTGGAAATTGAATTTGAACCATAATTCTATTAATAAATATATTTTCAAAGATAACAAAAAATCAGATGCTTTTTTATACTTAGATTTATGGAAAGAATAGTGCCATGTTTCGCTTAGTTTTAATAGTAATTTCCTTTTGCTTTATGGTGCACGCACAAAGCCAAGATTTGACCGGCAATTGGAGGGGTTATTTTATCCCCAATAGTGACGTAAATGGACGTTTTTTTTCCTATGAAATTGAAATTAAGGAAAATGCAGCCCACCAACTTGAAGCAACTACGCTAACTCAACTTCCTAATAACATTACCGCTCGCGCTTTTGCATCTGGGATACATTCTACGGCTACAAATTTGGTAAGTGTTAAAGAAGAAAGTTTTGATAATTTAAAATTAGGCAACAATTTTCAAGCTTGCCTAATGACGAACTATTTAGAATATTCAAGTGTAAGAGAAAATGATATGTTGCAAGGCACCTATATTTCCACTAATGTAAAAACTGGTGCTGACTGCGGCGGGGGGAAAGTTTATTTACAAAAGATT
>CAJATB010000045.1 GCA_903944755.1 uncultured Bacteroidota bacterium | reverse complement strand
TTAAGATTAAATTCTACATTAAACTTGTTATAAATTTTCACTAAGCCACCTAAAATTCTTGGAGGTGTGATTTCGAAATCAGAGAATGTGAAATTACGTTGTCCATTTAATAATATTACGTGCCCGTTCTGCTGAATTTTATACGGTATTTCGAATTTTTTTGCCACCCCTCCTAGTTCAATCTCAACGATCCCTACAAGATTGTCTTTGTTATTTGTAAATAAAGGCAACCTTTCTAATGATAAAAATTTAACAATAAGGTATGGATGTTCATTTGCCTTTAATGTTGTTCTAAAATTTCTTGTGATAATAAAATTATGGCAGTTAATTGTATTAATCTCAATTTTTAAATAGCCATTTAATGTTATTCTACCTGCACTATGCTGACTAGCCATAAAACTTATAGTGTCTGAAGCTGCATATCCTAATGCATCACACTGAAAGTCATGTAAATTAGAACTGCCTAGGATTCTTAATGTACTTGTTTTTTCAACAGCCCATTTAATAACTGTATTTTTTTCTGGTGGTGGATTTACCTTAGGCGAACCAGAAAAAGAAGTTGCTATTGTAACGAATAAATTAATTAAAATTAAGTAAAGCATATAGGAAGTTTTATTACTATTAAACTAGTTATACAAATTTATATAAAAAAGGAATGATACAAAAAGGGCTCCCGCAAGCGGGAGCCCTTTTATCAATTTATCAATTTAGAACCCGATTGCAGCTTCAATTACAAAACCATCGAACTTGCCACCAGCACGGTAATCAGTTAACAAGAAATCTTTGTATTCTTGATTTACATATTCTGCTTTCATCAAAATATTCTTAGTTAAGAAATAACCAGCTCCGATTACTGTACGGTTGATAGTAACATCTTTTGTATAAACAGCAGTTGGCTTGTTAGTTACTGTATTGTATTTGGCACCCATATAAAACTTCTCATTTGCGCCAAAACGGTATAAACCTTCTATTGCAAATTGGTTAGCAGTTCTATCTGCAGTTTCTGTTTTGCTTCTGCCCTTAGCTGTTTCATAAGTTAAGAAAGCTTCAAAGCCATATACTTTAGCGAAACCATTAACCATAACTGCAGTGATTTTTTTGCTAAATCCAGGATTGTAACGACCTGAGCTCATCATAGCTGTATAAGCTTTAGCTACACCAGCAGCATCCTGACCAACTTCCATTACGTTTTGATAGTTAGAACCTGTACGGTCACCACTATATAATGTTAAACCACTTCCAGCATTGCTACTATTTGTGTATAGGCTACCAGATAAACGTAGACGTACTTTTTCAGTTACTTGTTTGTCGATACCTGCTTTTAAAATGATTGAGGGGTTTCTGTTTACATTAGCATCTGCAGTAGTTTTAAATGTAGAATCAACATGTCCTTTGATCATACCATTTGTTACACCCAACATACCAAATAAACCATCTTTTTGTAAATACACTTCACCCCCAATTTCTGTCGCAAATGCATCCATGATATTACCTTCCATAAATGGAGATTGTAATGTGTTTCCACCATCAGGACGACGGAAATGTGCATCACCATAGTTCACTTCAAAATGACCCGCTTTGATAGTTGTGTATTTCATTAAATTATTTAAGAATTCACCGCCATCAAAAGGTAATTTATCAACTTGCAAGTATCCACCTTTTACCCAAAACTCATTGTGGTGACGCGCAGACATATAATTAGTCACATTCAATGTAATTCCATCCGCTAATTGTGCATCAATAAATAAATTAGCTTGAGCAGTCATTAATCCTGGTTGTAACTTAAATAGTTTACCAGTATTTGCAGCTTTAATAGTAGAAAGATCGTTTGAGTGCTTGATGCTTTGATATTGTTGCGTAAATCCTGCACCAAAACGAATTGTTTTTCCTTCAAATTTCTTAGACATGTTTGCCTTAGTTGTTTCAAATACACCAATTCCATTTTGACTATACGGTCTCCAGAATATAGGATCTCCATAAGTGAAAGTCTCGTCTCCTTGTTTTTGTGCCATTGATACGACAGGTATAACCATAACTATCGCCAATAACAACTTTGCTGCGTTTGTAATGTAATTTTTCATGTGTGATTTTTTTTAATTTATATATAGTGAGCAGTCGTTGCCTATTTTATTTTTAAATTGAAAGTGATTTTTATTTCATCTCCTGTTTTCATTGCACCAAAGGCAAAAGAAGGAGGTTCCATATTATAGTCTGTCATTTTCATTTCTTTAAATCCTGTACTTGTAAAACTTTTCTCAGCTACATTGTATTTAATTGTAGCAACTAAGTCGGTCAATTTTTTTGCGCCCGCAACAGTTAAATTACCAGTTCCTTTAAATTGGTAAGTAGTTGCATCAATTGGAGTAATTGTACTAGACACCATAACAAAACTAACTACAGGGTTGTCTTTAGTTTTTAATGCTTTGTAGGCAATTCTATCCATTATAGAACCTTTTGAACTTTTTAAGGTTTCACTTGTAACACTGAATGTTAATGCGCTTACTGAAGTAAGTTTATCTGCAGTCATAATCATTGTAGCTTCACACCTGCCTTGGCTTGACTTCATGTCCCAATCGTGTAATGTAGATGTGCCAAAAATGGTAATTGCTCCATTGACTGTAGCAACCTTTACCTGACTATTAACTAAAAAAGGCATAGAAATAACTATGCCAAGCAATGCAATGGTAAGGTGTTTCAGAATCTTCATATTATTGTAGTTTAATTAGAAATATGGATTCGTTACATACTGAATCCGAGAACAAAACTACAAGCGTTAATAGTACGTTAAAATGACCCTACTCAAGTATGTATATGACATAAATCAGCTTTGGTAAAAGCATAGACATATTTAAATCATAATTACAAATACACCTTAAAAAAATAGGGGATAAGACATGAATTAAATTCCAGAAAAAGATAATTGATACCTATTTTAGTGAACAGAAGTCGTAACTAATTTTTACTTTCAAAAATGAAAGTAAGTGGGATATGCACTCTTCTGCTCCATGCAATTTCCGAATGTTCATCATTCTCAAATTTTAGTGTTCTCCATTGCGCTTTATTGTACCCTTTTTTACGCATGGTTTGGTCAATTTGTGTTTGCAAAGGCTCGTATAGTGAATCAAGGGTTTTATTGCCGAAATCGAAATAAATTTTATGACTTTTAGGGCTTGGCAAATGTTTTTCCATATAGCTATTAAAGGCGGCTGGGATGGGATTGTCTTGCATTGAAAATATACCAGGCCAATGTGTACTCATGCAAATTGCAGCGCCAAAAACAGCCGGATATTCGCAAATAGCATACATAGATATTAATCCCCCCATACTACTGCCCCCGATAAAGGTATTTTTAGCTTCTTTTAAGGTAGGGAAAGCGCTATCGATAAATGGCTTTAATTCTTTCACAATAAATTTTAGGTAATTGTCGGACTGAATTTCATAATTCCCAAAAACGCTATAGCCATTGGACCTAGCAGCATCGTAAACCTTCTTCTTTTGCTGGATGGACAATGATTCAAAAGGTTTTTGCGGAAAATAATCCGCGTGCCTAGTTGCCCCTCCATTCCAAATTCCAACTATTATAACAGCTGTAATTTTATTTTGTTTCTGCAGATTTGCAACAACATCATCCATATCCCAAGATGTTTTATTCCAAGTGATTGCTGAGTCAAATAACATTTGCCCATCATGCATATATAAAACGGGATACTTTTTTTTATTGTCATACCCTTCTGGCAACCAAATGTCAATATTTCTTACGGTAATATATTTTGACCTAAAGCTGTCAATTCTTTGAATTGTTCCGGCAACGACTTTCGGCAATTGGCAATTCCCAAAAGTGTGAAAACACAATGCTATTAAAATAATTTTGAATTTCATACAGGTGCATTTAAATTATTGCTATGCAAAATATTTCGAATCCATTACTTGCCAATACAAAACTTAGAGAAGATAAAATCCAATTGATCCTCATTGGTTATCTGGCCCGTTATAGTGCCTAAATAATGCAGCGATTGATTAATGTCTATTGCCAGTAAGTCCCCGGTTACATTTTCATTTAAACCAGCTTCTACATCGTTTAAAGCATATAATAATCGTTTTAAAGAACCAACATGCCTTGCATTAGTGACTATGGTGCCTTCTTTATCCAATCCATCGCCTACCACTTTTTCATGAATCGCATTTTCAAGTGCAAGTATATTTTGTTTGTCTTTGGCAGCAATAAAAATAATATCTGCTATTGAATTATCCGAGGCAAAAGAAGGGTCCTGTAAAAGGTCTATTTTATTGCCTACGAAAATTATTTTATGTGCTCCGTTTAATTCTGTGGCCCATTCTTTAAGCTGGTTCATAGTAGTAATACTTGCGTCAAATAAAGCAATGACAATATCTGCGGCTTGTATTTTTTCTTTACTCTTTTCAATACCCATCTGTTCTATACTGTCCTCTGTACTACTTCTAATTCCTGCTGTATCAATTAATTTATACAATACTCCTTTGATATTTAAATACTCTTCCACTGTATCTCTTGTTGTACCTGGTATTTCACTAACTAGTGCTCTATTCTCGTTTAATAAAGCATTTAAGAGTGTTGATTTGCCTGCATTTGGTTTACCTACAATTGCGACCTGTACCCCTTGTTTAATAACATTACCTAGTTCAAATGAGTCTAATAAAGACTGCGTTTTTATTTGCAATTGTCCAACTAAAGTTTCTAGTTCTTTTTTATTTGCAAATGCAACATCCTCTTGCGAAAAATCCAGTTCCAATTCTATTAATGCAGAAAATTTAATTAATTTTTCACGCATTACTTGTAAGTCACTCGAAAAGCCTCCTTTTAAATTATACAATGCTGTTTTACGAGAAGCTTCTGTATTACTAGCTATTAAATCGGCAACCGCTTCGGCCTGAGTTAAGTCCATTTTGCCATTCAAAAAAGCACGCTGTGTAAATTCACCAGGCTTTGCTAATCTTGCGCCCACTTGCATCATTAATTGCAAAATACTTTCTTGTATAAATGGTGACCCATGGCAGGAAATTTCCACCACTTCTTCCCCTGTATAGGACTTTGGTGCTCTGTAAATAGTCACAACCACTTCGTCAATTACAATATCTCCGTCCAATAATTTACCATAGTGTACTGTGTGAGTTGGGGCAGCCTGTAAATGCTTTTTTGAAAAGACAGTACTAACCATTTCAATAGCTTTTTCACCACTTAATCTTATTACTGCAATTGCACCTAAGCCAGGTGCAGTTGCTAATGCAACAATTGTGTCATTCCAAGTGCTTAAGTTTTCACGCATAATGCAAAGATAGTCTATTGTATAAACTAAAAAATGGCAGCCGTTTATGGGCTGCCATTTAAAAAATTATTAGAGAAAGTTTTTTAGTCTTATATTTTTCAATAAAGGCGCAGAAAAACTATTCATCAGAAACTTGGAAAACAACTGTTTGTCGGTGGCGGTAAATTACATTACGACCATTTTGTACAGCAGGCTTCCAATTTGGGCCTCTTTGAATTACACGAACAGCTTCTTCTTTTGTGCCATATCCAGGATCATTTTCTGATTTTACATCACTGATTCTGCCATCTCTAGCCACAATGAAAGAAACCACTACAGCGTATCTTCCCGATGGGGCTCCATTTTCAACAGGCAAATCCCTATTCAAAGTTCTTTCAAGATAACGAGTCCATCCTTGAACACCTCCAGGAAATTCTGCCGGTTGTTGAACGACAGTGAAAATTTTATCTGTTTCTTCCTCAGGAGGAGCGGTTGGACCAGTACTTGCTTCTACAGGAGCAACAAGTCCATCGTCTTTTACACCCTCTTGATTGAATGCGCCAATTTTAGTGTCTTCTAGTTTTTCAACCTCTTTGATTTCATCTTCCTCTTTTACTTCCTCGTCCTTAACAATTTTCGGAGGTGTAAATTTAGCTACTTCCACTTTTGGTGGCTCTTGCTTTGGTGGAGGTGGTGGAGGTGGTGGTTCTGGCTTTTTTTCATCTTGGTTTACATTTTCTAAAGACAAATCAACAGCAATCACTTCAGTTTTTGCCGATGATAATGAATTAGAAAGTATAGAACCAATGGCAAAAAGCGCAGTGATGGCAATCATACCAAACAAACCAGCCTTAATACGTTTATCGTAAGTTCTACGTAAATCGTATGCACCATATTCCTTATTTCTGCCTTCAAAAACGAGGTCTAGAATATCAGCGGTTAATATTTTATTTATGTCCATTTTTTATGCTTTTAATTGCTTCCAGATGTTGTTGCGTTTGCATCAGATATTTTAACCAATTCGTTTTCATTATCTGTAATATCTACTAAAGCGTACTTTTTTACAACGTTAATTGCCATTTCGTCTAGCATATCAATTACATTTTTAAAATTGCACTCATTAGTAGGTTTGATAACTACTACGAAGTCCTTTTCAGGATTCGTTGGATCTATTGCGCGACTTCTAACATCAGCTTTCTTTTTCAGGATTACATCACGAATTGAATTTTCGCCATTGAAAGATGCAGATAAGAAATTGGAACCATCTGGTTTCAATTGTCCTTCATAATAATAAATATGATTTTCGGCACCAATCATGATGGTAAGCACCCCTGATTCTTTTGCTTTATTCTGGTCTTCAGGTTTTACTTTGTCATCAGGTAAAATCAACTTCATGGCTGTAGGCTGACTCATGGTTGTGGTGAAGATGAAGAAGGTAATCAATAAGAAACCTAAGTCCACCATCGGTGTTAAATCTACACGCGTTGATAGCTTTTTTCCTTTCTTGACCCCTGGTCCTTTCTTATGGCCACCACCCGAGGTATCTAATTCTGCCATATTAGTAGCTTTTAATTAGTTAATAATTTTAATTATCCAGTTCTTTATCACCACTCATGGATTTCTTCCAAAGCTCCGAACCTGCAGGTGCGTTTTCAGGATTTGTAACCATCTGAAACTTTTGAATCTCATTTTTCTTAAATGCAGCAACTACATTTTTGAAAGCAGGATATTTTGATAAATTATCACCTTTAAGTAATAATTCCATCTTAGATCCAGCATAAGCTTCATTCAACACTTGCATCCAAATAGTTAATTCATTTTCGGTACTGTCTTTGCAAGGAATGCCAGGTAATTGGTCTCCTTTTCTATTCTCTTCAGGGATGGCTAAGAAAGCATTTAATCCGCTTAATGGAGCGCCAATGAAGTTTGCTTTTTTGAAAGCCGCCACATTGATTCCCAAATTACGGGTAGTGTTCAAAGAATTAGCTACTAATTCTTTCTTTTGCTCATCATCTATAGTAAGAAATACTTTGCCATCCTTTGTAATAGTTACTAGTACAAAATCCTTTGAAGGAGCCACTTTTGCAGCTACTGAACTTGGAGTAGTTACAGCGATTGCTTCCGCAGGTTTGAACTTAGTAGTTAAGATAAAGAAGGACAATAAAAGGAAAGCCACATCGCACATGGCTGTCATGTCGATGGCGGTACTCTTGCGAGGTAATTTGGCTCTACCCATTGTATAGTCTTTTAAAAATTATAAGGTTACCCTTATTGAATATATTTTGTTTCGATTACTTGTAGTTCGCTGCAAAGCTTTGCGTTAAAGTAAATCCAGATTCGTCGATACCATATGTAATCCCGTCGATACTTGTAGTAAACACGTTGTACATAATAATAGCAACAGCTGAAGTACCAATACCCAATGCAGTATTATACAAGGCCTCAGATATACCTTGAGATAATTCACGAGCAGCTTCACCACCACCTTCTTCACCTAATTTAGAGAAAGAACGAATCATACCTAATACTGTACCGAACAAACCTAATAAGGTTGCTACTGATGCAATAGTCGATAAGAAAACTAAGTTCTTTTCTAACATTGGTAATTCCAATGCAGTTGCTTCTTCAATTTCTTTTTGGATATTTAATACTTTTTGATCGGTATCTAATTCAGTGTTTGTAATCATTTCTTTATACTTTTTCAAACCAGATTTCATTACATTACCCACAGATCCTTTTTGCTTATCACAAGCAGCAATAGCTTTGTCCACTTCTTTGTTCGCTAAATGAAATTGTACGCTACGTACAAATTCTGCGATGTTTCCAGCACCAGCCGCTTTTCTGATTGTTAATAATCTTTCTACAACGAAAGTTAACACAATCAAGAAACTACCAATTAAGATTGGAACGACGATACCACCTTCATACATTTTTGTAAAAGTTCCTGTAGGGCCTTTATGTGAAGGCCAGAATCCACCACTTGGGTCTGGATTTGTAAAATTACTCGCATTACCTAACACAAAACGCCAGATAACGTAGCCCGCTAGAATACACAAAATAGGTGCTAAAGTTGCAACTAGATTACCGCTCTTTTGAGGCTGTGCTGCATTCTTAGAAGCAGCTGTTGCAGTTGGTTTAATCTCAGCCATGATTCAATTGATTTTTGGTTTTAAATAAAAATTTATAAAAGAATGATTAATCCTTTTGACTAAGATGGTGTAGATTTTTACTCGAATCTTTACGCACTAGTTTCTAAGGGGTTACAAAATAAGTAATTTATTGATTGAAACAAACTTCATTTGATTTTTTTATTGAAAATTTAATATTATGGAACATATGTTGTAGAAAGAAAATATATTTATGAAGTATTATAGAAAATTAACAAAAATTAACATGAAAAAATTGCTGTTTTTAGCTGGGTTTGTTGTACTCGCTACCACAAATATCATTGCTCAAAAAAATGACACAAGCGGCATGGCCGCTGGTTTAAAAAAGGACGCTGCTCCGAAAACGGGCCCCAAGGCCTATTCTGAAGTAATTACGAAAAAAGCTGTAAGCCAAAAAGGTGTTTTTGTAGTGCATTATTTAGACGATAAATTCTACTTTGAAATTCCCGATAGTTTATTAGGTCGTGAATTATTAGCAGTTACTAGGTATGCTAAAGTTGCGGGTGGTGCTAGAAAATATGGTGGCGAGGAAGTGAACGAGCAAAGCATAAAATTTGAAAAAGGACCTAACCAGAAGCTATTTATGCGTGTAGTGACCCTAATTAGCAAGGCCGATTCCACCCAAACCATTGCAAAAGCAGTTAAAAACTCCTATTTGGACCCAATTGTAGCTGCTTTTGAGATTAAGGCCCTTGGAAAAGATTCTACTAGTTATGTAATTGACATTACCGACTTTTTTAAAGGTGATAATCAGGCAGTTAGCTTGAGCAGCTTTGAAAAAAGGAATTTTAACTTGTCTAGTTTAGCAGCTGACAGATCCTATATAGAAAGCATCAAGTCTTACCCAATTAATATTGAAATTAGAACAGTTAAAACCTTTAACGCTAGTGCGCCAATGCCTGGCAGCCCTAGTGGTGGTACTGTAGTCCCTGCTGCAGCAGCAGCTGGTGCGGTTACTTTTGAATTGAATACTTCTGTATTATTATTACCTAAGGAGCCAATGGGTAGACGTTTATTCGACAATAGAATTGGCTATTTTGCCGATAATTTTGTTGAATACTCTGATGACCAACAAAAGGTAAAAAACCAGGTTTTTGCAGTTAGATACCGCTTGGAGCCTAAGCCAGCAGACTTAGCCGCTTACAAAGCAGGAGCGTTAGTTGAGCCAATTAAGCCGATTGTGTATTATATTGACCCAGCAACCCCAAAAAAATGGGTTCCATACCTAATTGCAGGGGTAAATGACTGGAATACTGCATTTGAGAAAGCAGGTTGGAAGAATGCAATAAGCGGAAAGGAATGGCCTAATGATAGTACAATGAGCCTAGAAGACGCTCGTTATTCTGTTATTCGTTATTTCGCATCTGATATTGAAAATGCGTATGGCCCTCAAGTGCATGACCCAAGAAGTGGCGAAATTTTAGAAAGCCATATAGGATGGTACCACAACGTCATGAGTCTTGTACATGATTGGTATATGATACAAGCTGCTGCAGTAGATCCTAATGCAAGGAAAATGAAATTTGATGATAGCTTAATGGGTAATTTAATCCGTTTTGTTTCTTCTCATGAAGTTGGACATACTTTAGGATTAAGACATAATATGGGAAGTAGTAACAGGACTCCAGTGGAAAAATTAAGGGATAAGACATGGGTAGAAGCCAATGGACATTCTGCTTCTATTATGGACTATGCACGTTTTAACTATGTTGCACAACCAGAAGATAAAATTACACAAATGGGTTTATTCCCACGTATTGGCGATTATGACAAATGGGCCATTCAATGGGGATATACTTATACAGGAGAAAACGACGAATATGCAGATAAGAAAATCACGAACAAATGGGCACTTGAAAATTTAAAAAATCCTCGTTTATGGTTTGGCGGAGAAGGAAGAAATGATGATCCTCGTGCGCAAACAGAAGACTTAGGTGATAATTCAATGCTTGCAAGTGAATATGGTATCAAAAACTTAAAGCGTATTATAGTTGGCCTACCAGAATGGACAAAAGAAGACGGAGATAATTACGAAAATTTAGCTGGCATGTACAACCAGTTAACAGGTCAGTTTTCTAGATACATGGGACATGTAGCTAGAAATATTGGTGGCGTATATGAAACCTTAAAAACAATTGAACAACCAGGAGATGTATACACACCAACTCCAGCGGCAATTCAAAAGTCAGCAATGTCATTCTTGCAAACTCAATTATTCACTACACCAAAATGGTTGTTAGATAATAATATTCTTAATAAAATTTCTAATCCAGTTGCAAATGAAAGAATTCAGTCCATTCAAGCTAGCACACTTAGAAGTTTATTAGATAAAAATCGTTTGTACAAATTAATTACAATTAGTACTAGATTCCCTAGCGCTAGTTACTCGTTAAACGAAATGATGGAGGATACTAGAAAAGGTTTATTCTCAGAACTAACAAGCCGTCAAGCATCAGATATTTTTCGTCGTAATTTGCAAAAATTATACGTAGGTCAAATGGGTGAGTTAATTATCCCAGCTGCAAGCGCTGGTGCTCCAAGCCTAATGAGTGCTTTCATGGCGCCATCTGCAGAAATTAAAAATACAGATGTTGTTTCTGAAGCAAAAGCACAATTGAAAAAATTAGCCGCTACCATTCAAGCAAACAAGTCAAGCATTAGTGATGCTACTACTGTAAACCACTTAAGTGATTTGCAAGATAGAATTAAGGAAATATTAGATCCTAAATAATAGCTTACTTAGCTTTAAAAAAATAGTCCCGGCAATTATTGCCGGGACTATTTTTTTATATACGTACCTAGTGAGTTATAATAAAATTATTCGTAACGCAACGCATCAATAGGATTTAGTGCAGACGCTTTCATGGCAGGATAAATGCCGGCCGCCAAGCCTACAAATGAACATATTACAATCCCTATAATCACCCACATCCAAGGAATCACAAAACCCGTATTCAATACGATGCTAAAAATATTTCCTACTAAAACGCCTAATAAAATTCCAAAAACAGCGCCTAATAAACTGATCAATACACTTTCAAATAAAAACTGAAGTCTAATATCTTTTCTCTTTCCTCCAATTGCTTTAATTAACCCCACTTCTCTTGTTCTTTCATTAACCGCAACTAACATAATATTCATTAAACCTATTGCAGCGCCAATTAAATTGATCATACCAATAGCACCTGCAGCACCGCTAATTCCTGCTAAAAAGCCAATAAACATTTCAGCAAATTTGTCGCTTTTGTCAATAACAAAATTATCTTGTTCGCTAGGAATTAATCGTCTAGCTTTTCTCATTTGTTCGGTTGACTCACCAATAGCTGGTTCTAATTCCGTAACATTATTCACCATAACGCCTATATTATAGGAAGGGCTAAGGTTTGAATATTGTCTTATATTTTTTACAGATGTTACCACAATATCATCCATCCTCATCATTGCACTTGATCCTTTTTCTTTCAGCAATCCAATTACGCGATAAGGTTTCCCTTGAACAAGTATCACTTTATCAATGCTATTCTCCGGCTTATTAGGAAAAAGTTTCGCGGCTACATTACTACCAATAATACACACATTTCTTCCTGTGTTTAAATCAACAGCGTTTAAATTTCTACCTGCCGCTAATTGGAATCCACTAACATCTATATAATTTTCGTCTGCCCCCCATAATGTAACTTGAGGGTTTGTTTTCTTTTCTTTGTAATTGACTTCATTGTTACCACTACCCCTTCTTGAAATGCTCACCTGAGCCCTACCAAATCCAAAATTTTCTTTGAAATAGGTAGCTTCCTCTATTTTAATTGGCTTGTCTAAGTTTGATTTTTTTTCTTTTTGCCCTTTTTTTATTTTCGTGAATTCTTCGTCATTATTACCTCCCCCCATTCTTGTATTCATCTCCTTATAACGTACGCTAAATGCATTCGCTCCCATGAAAGAAAAGTTCTCTTTTAAACTTTGATTCATTGCTGATATAGCTGTAATAATGCCAATTAAGGCCATAATACCAAAGGCAATAATTGCAACGGTAATACTCGTTCTTAGTTTATTACTCTTGATAGTTCGCCACGCCAAACTGAATGAATCCTGAATAGTCATTATGCTAGTTATTTAACTGAACATTAAAGGTAGCACAGATTCAATAAGGATCCCCTTAAAAGGGAGCACTAAATGAAGAACGGCTAAAAGTATAGATAATTGAACAATACGCTAGGTAGAACGCCAATTACTAATAGTATAATTGCTATGAGTAGTAATTTATATTGGTAAGTTTTGTCTATTTCATTCATTGCTGGCTCGCCTGCACTAAAGTACATTGCTTGAATTAATTTAAAATAGTAAAACACACTAATTGCAGCAAATAGTATGGCGGTAATCAATAACCATAAGCCCGCACCTGATACATAAAGCGCATTTAACATATAATATTTTGCGAAAAACCCACCCGTTATAGGTATCCCTGCCAATGAACAAAGGAATATAGTAGTAGTAAATGCAATCATTGGTTGTGATTTGCCTAACCCGTTGAAGGCTTCAAAACTGTGTTCTTTCATTTTAACTAATACCGCAAAAACGCCTATTGTTGCTAAAGAATAAACGACCGCATACAACAAGATACCTTCTGTTGCGAATTCAGATTTGCCATACAAAGCAAATAACATGAAGCCGGCTTGTGCAATGCTAGAATACGCTAACATCCTTTTCACGCTTCTTTGAAATACCGCTGTAATATTACCTACTAATAAAGTAAGTATAATAACTATTGGTAAAATAATGCCCCAAGAATAGCCTAACGCTTTTGCTTGTGTTTCGAAAACAGTAAAGAATGCTATAAAAGCTGCTGCTTTCACTATTGTTGCCATAAAAGAAGTGAATACAGTTGGCGCGCCATCGTATACATCCGGAGTCCAAAAATGGAAAGGAGCGGCCGAAACTTTAAAGTTCATTGCAGCAAATATTAATAATAAACCGCCTGATAGTAAAAATTGTTCTTTTGCCAAGCCCGTGCTTGCATTAATTACAGGAGCTGTTAAATGGAAACTGCCTGTAGCGCCATATATAAGGGTAATGCCCAATAACAAAATACCTGTAGAAAAAGAACCCATTAAAAAATATTTCAAGGCTGCTTCATTACTAAATAGATTCTTTTTGTCAGCGCCTGTTAATATATATAAAGGAATAGATAAAATTTCAATGCCAATAAATAACATTATTAAATTATCAAAAGAAGTAAGAATACTAACGCCACAAAGTATGAAGAAGAATAACGCATAATAATCACCGGCATTGTTACCCACTTTTGCAATTTCATCCCCATTAATCCAAGTATAAAGAAGCGTTAGCATAAATAGTAACAAATTCGCATACAATCCAAAACGAGAAAATGACAGCATCCCTTTTGTGTCAATATCCAAAACATACCAACCGTTTTGCTGTGACAAGTTCGCTAATATTAAAACAATCAAGCCTATTAGCGCAACGTTCTTTTGCGTAGACGCACTTTTAACACCCCATGAGCAAAACATCATTATTACACCAAATAAAGCAGAAATTATTATCGCGTTCATTACTAAGTCTTTTAATTATTTAACAAAACAAATTTTGTAAGGTATCGGCAGTTAAATTGAATAATGGTTGCGGGTAAATGCCGGTAAAAAACACAACTATTAATAAAACAATAAGCACTGCTTGCGCATATTTATTAGGCGCTTGCATAGTACTAGTCATTTCACTGACTTCTCCATAAGCTACCTTTTGTACCATATTCAACGTATAAATAGCAGCTACTACAATACTTATACCCGCTGCTAATGCAACCCATGGATTAAATTGGAACAAGCTATTAAACATTAAAAACTCGCCAACAAATGCATTTGTAAGTGGTAGGGCAATATTTGCCAAAGCGAATCCTATAAACAATATGGCAAGTGTAGGCTGCTTTTTAGCTAGCCCTCCCAAGTGCTTCATTGACCTTGTTCCCGTTTGTTGTTCAATGATATCTGCCACAATCCATAGCCCCAAAACATTAATACCATGTGAAAACAACTGCACTAATACCCCTTGCATGCCTATTTCGTTTTGCGTAAATAAAGCAGCACTCATTAATCCAATATGTGCAATAGATGAATAAGCTATTAAACGCTTCATGTCGTCTTGGCGAATTGCAATAAAGGAGGCATATAATACACCTACAACCGAAATATCAATTATAAATACCGAAGCTGTTTTTGCAGCTGCTGGAAACAAAGGCAACAACCACCTAATTACACCATACAACCCCATCTTTACCATAACTGCACTTAATACCATCGTCACTGCGGTTGGAGATTGCTCGTAAGCATCTGGCTGCCATGTGTGTAATGGGAAAATTGGCATCTTAATCGCGAATGCAATAAAGAATAAAACAAAAGCAGTCATTTGCTGAGCGCTAGTTAAGGTAGCATGCTTAAATGATTCAATCGCGAAACTATGATCGGGCGTATTAGTATATAAAAGTATGATTCCGATTAACATGAAAAGGGAGCCAAGGAAAGTGTAAATAAAGAACTTAAAAGTAACCGCAATTCTTTTTTCGCCACCCCAAATAGAACATAAAAAATACACCGGTATTAATGCTAATTCCCAAAAGAAATAAAATAATAAAGCGTCGCCAGCTAAAAAAACTCCCGTTAATCCTGTTTGTGTAAATAGCATTAACGATAAAAATATATGCTTATTTTTTAGTTGGTTATGCGCAGTGGCAATTAAAATTGCAGGGAAGCTGATAGCAGTAAGTAATAATAATATTTTAGCTAAGCCATCGGCCTGTAATAAGAACCGACTATTTAATTGTGGCAACCAAGCCAGGTCGATATTCGTTGTTTTAGTAAATACAATGCACAACACAATACTAAGTGTAAATGCACTAAAGCTAATTGCAGCAATATTAGCAGCCTTACTGTTTTTAATAAACAATAATATAATAGCAGCTATAAAAGGGATCAATAAGGTGAAAAGTAACATAGTCGTTGCTTAATTATTTTTGAGTCAATTTGAAGAAAAAGCGCATAATATTTATATCATTAAACCAGCATACAAAAAGTAGGACAATACCTAATACCATAAATAGTATATAGTAACCAACCTGACCACTTTGTACAAGTCTAATTTGTCTTGCACTATATTGCACTAATTTACCCGTGCCGTTTACAGCTCCGTCAATTACTACATTTTCGATGACGTCTTTTAAAAATCCGGCAAAACGATTCAATGGATTTACAATGATATTATTATACAACTCATCTATATACCATTTATTATATAAAAATTTACCCAACACCGTTTTGGGTTCGCTATCCACTTTTTTCCCATAAATAGAAACTGCAATTATTAAGGCAACTAGGGCAACACTTACTGAAACAGCCATTAAAACCCACTCGGTACTATGCGTTAAAGTTGCTTTGTGTGGAGCCGCAACATTTGTTGATAACTGATGTGATAACCAATGGCTACCTCCCATTATTTCAGGAATACCTATCGCCCCAGCTACAGCAGTTAATACAGCAAGCACAATTAAAGGCAAAGTCATAGCTAAAGGACTTTCGTGTAAATGATTTGCTTGTTCACTTGTCCCCCTGAATTTTCCCAAGAAAGTGGAAGCATATAGGCGGAACATGTAAAAGGCAGTCATCGCAGCACCTAGCACACCTAAAAACCAATAGATTGGATTTTTTTCATAAGCAGCTGCTAGTATTTCATCCTTTGAAAAGAAGCCGCTAAAAGGAGGCATACCCGCTATTGCAATACAACCTATTAAAAATGTAATATGCGTGATAGGTAATTTAGCTTTTAGCCCACCCATTTTTTGGATGTCTTGCTCATGATGCATTGCATGAATAACAGAACCTGCTCCTAAGAACAATAATGCTTTAAAGAAAGCATGTGTGATAACATGAAATACTGCTCCTGAATAAGCGCCAACTCCTAATCCTAAAAACATATAGCCTAATTGACTTACTGTGGAATAAGCCAATACCTTTTTAATATCATTTTGCTTTATGGCAATAGTAGCAGCAAGTAGTGTTGTACTAATTCCAATAATTGCTATAAAACTTTGCGTGAAGTCACTAGCTGAAAACAAAATATTGCTACGCGTAATCATATAAATCCCCGCAGTTACCATGGTTGCCGCATGTATTAAAGCCGATACAGGGGTAGGACCAGCCATTGCGTCTGGCAACCACGTAAACAAAGGAATTTGCGCACTCTTACCCATTGCACCTACAAATAATAATAAAGTAATGCCAGTGATATCTCCTGTAGACAGTTTTGCTAAACTTTCTACAGTCAACACTTCGCTATAACTAACTGTACCCAATTTTACGATTAACCAAAATATTGCTAATAAAAATCCTAGGTCCCCAATTCGGTTCATTATAAACGCCTTCTTTGCTGCGTAGTTAAAATTCGAATTTGTAAACCAATAGCCAATTAATAAATACGAACACAAGCCTACTCCTTCCCAACCAATGAACATCTAATCCACGTGGAGGAACACTTCCAGCT